>CAZTDL010000150.1:0-8823 GCA_964612775.1 uncultured Lentisphaeraceae bacterium | reverse complement strand
GCCAAGGAGGCGGGCATTCCGGTTGTCCATGCCGGCGATGGAAAAAAGCCCGACGCGATGCCGGAGGCCGATGCGCTGAAGGTGCTGGGCGAGCGTCTCGCGGCGATTCTCGAAGTGGCGGAGAAATGCCAAGTCCATCTGGCGATCGAGCCGCACGGAACGTTTTCACTCACCGCCGACGGCCTCAAAAAAGTCTTGGCGCTGTCGCCGTCGAAGTGGCTCGGGATCAACTACGATACCGCCAATGTGCACCGCGCCACGTACGTGGAAACGGCGAACGGCGCGTATAAGTGGGCGCTTTTCGGAAAACGCCAAGACGAAGTCGCGACGCTGAAGGCGGTGGCCGACCGCGTCGTGCATGTGCATGTCAAGGACGTCAGGGGCGCGACGTGTGTGGCGCTGGGCGAGGGCGACGTGAACATCCGCGGATGTCTGGACGTTCTGAAAGCGCGCGGATACGCGGGCGCGCTGTCGCTGGAGACGGAGGGCGACTGCGAGGCCGAGGAAAGTCAGAAACTGATTGAGACCAGCTACCGGTATTTGACGCGAGAAGTTGGGGCCTGACCGCTCGAACCCGACAAGGAGGAAAGATGCAGATACAAAGTTTGAAGGCGGAAACATGTGGAAGCCGGTTTGCGGCGGATGCGTGCTGTCGCGCCGGGCGTTTCTGGGTGAAATCGCGGCGGGCGCGGTTGTGGCGGGGCTGCCGTTAGCGGGCAGGGGAGAGGACGGTGGCCGGCATGCCCGTATTGAAGCGGCGCTTCCGCAAAAGGCCCCGGCTGTGCCGAAGCGGCCGAGAAGGTTGCTCATTTTCGATTTGAACGTGGGATACGGCAACGGGCATCCGTCCATTCCGGCGGCGAACGAGGCGTTCATCTTGATGGGCAAGCGAACCGGCGCGTTCGAAACGGTGATGTCGCGCGATCCGGCGGTGTTTGCGCGCGAATCGCTGAAAACTTTCGACGCCGTGTTTTTGAACAATACGGTCGGTAATCTTTTTGAAGATCCGGCGTTGCGCCAGAGTTTGCTGGAGTTCGTTTACGCGGGCGGCGGGTTGATGGGCGTGCACGGCACGTCGGTGGCGTTCACCCGCTGGAGTGAAGGCGGTAAGGAGGATTGGCCCGAATTTGCGGCGATGTTGGGCATCCGCGGCGCAGCCCATCGCGCGAACACGGAACAGGTGGTGATGAAACTCGAAGAGCCGGACCATCCGGTCGTCGCCTGTTTCGGCGGACAGGGCTTCCCGCTGCAGGACGAGTTTTTTCCGTCCGAAAGGAACGTATTCGCGGAACCGCGACCGCGTACTGCTTGGCATTGATCTGACAAAGACCGATCTCGCGAACGAACCTCACGACGGTTGTTATCGCGCGGACAAGGACTACGCCATGGCGTGGGTGCGACAGTATGGACGGGGACGGGTTTTTTACACGACGTTCGGGCATCACCCCGCTATTTTTGAGAATCCGAAACTGCTGGCATTCTATTTGGCGGGAACCCAATTCGCTCTCGGCGATCTTCCCGCGCCGACGCTTCCGAGCGGCAAGCTGACGCCCGCGCTCCGCGCGCAGGAGAAGCTCGGATGGCGCTTGGGGATCGAGGCGTATACTTTTCACAAGTATACCTTCTTTGAGGCCGTCGATAAAACGGCGGAACTCGGGCTCGCCTACATCGGCGCGCTGAGTTTCCAGAAGGTCAGCGACAAGATTGCCAAGAACTTCACGCCCGATCTCACCGACGGCGAGCTGCGCGAAATCCGGCTGAAGCTGGATGCGGCGGGATTGCGTCTGCTGACGTATTTCATCCAGACCATTCCCGGCGACGAGGCGGGCTGCCGAAAGATTTTCGAGTTCGGCCGCAAGCTCGGCATTGAGACGTTCATGACCGAGCCCGCGCCCGAATCGCTGCCGCTGATCGACCGTTTCTGCCAGGAATACGACATCCGCGTGGCGCTCCACAACCATGACCGGAAGGCCTCGCCGGTATATTGGCATCCGGACGGCATTCTCAAGGCGTGTGAGGGGCGCAGCGCCTACATCGGCGCCTGCGCGGACGTGGGCTACTGGTTGCGCGGCGGCGTCGATCCCGTGGCGGCGGTCGAAAAGCTGGGAAAACGGTTGACGACGTTGCAGTTACACGACCTCAGCGAAGCGGGGCCGCAGGGTGTGCCGATGTGCCGTGGGGCACCGGTAAGGGGCGGACGGAAGCGATTCTGAGAAAAATCAGGGAACTCGAAAACACGCCCGTCATGTTCGGGCTCGAGTACTCGAAAAACTGGCTGACGTCCATGCCCGAAGTCAAACAGTGCGCGGAGTTTTTCAATGCGCTGAGTCTGAAACTGTGAATGGGGATTTTTCTAAAAAAGCGCACGGGCGACTCGCCCGTGTTCGGGGGAGACAAACATGAGAACAACGAAAACGGGGAATGGGATTACGCGGCGGGGATTTATCGGCACGACAGTATCGGCATTGGCGATGCCCTGTATTATTCCGTCGTCGGCGCTGGGGGCCGACGGCGCGGTGGCGCCGAGCAATCGGCTTACGATGGGGCTGATCGGGCGGGGCTGCATGGGGCGCGGGCATTTGGGACGCTTGGTCGGCGACCGCGACGTGCAACTGCTGGCCGTATGCGACACGTGGACAAGTCGCGGCGCGATGAAGGCAAAGAGGTCGTCGATGCTAATTATGCGGTTTCTAGGCCCAAAGGCACCTATAACGGTTGCGCCGCGTACAACGACTTCCGCGAGCTGCTGGCGCGCAAGGACATCGACGGCGTGGTGATCGCCACACCGGACCATTGGCACACGCCTATCTCCGTTTACGCGGTCAAGGCAGGCAAAGACGTGTATTGCGAGAAACCGGTCTCAATGACGGTCCGGCAGGGGCGGGCGCTGGTGGAGGCCGTGCGCGCGAACAAACGCGTCTTTCAGACCGGTTCGCAGTACCGCTCGATGACGACGATGCACGAGGCGATTGACTTTGTCCGGGCTGGGGGACTCGGCAAGATCAAGTCGGTCTTCACGCTCTGGGGCCATGTGAATGTTCCGACGGTCGGACATTCGCGCATCACGCTGAATCCCGCGCTGCCCGAAGAGCCGGTGCCCGAGGGCTTGGATTGGAACCAGTGGGTCGGTCCTGCGCCGTTCCGTCCGTACAACAAAGCCTACCACCGGAATCCGATTCCGGGTGTCGTGCCTTGGACGTTCTGCCAAGACTTCGGCAACGGTGTTTCGACGAACTACCATTCGCACGCGGCCGATGTGATCCAGTACGCGCTCGGTGTGGAGGAGAGCGGCCCGGTCGAGATCATTCATCCTTCCGGCAAGCAGTTTCCGACGCTCACGTGTCGGTATGCGAACGGCACGCTGCTTCATCACATCGACGGCTGGGGGCAGGTGAAGTCGCTCTATCACGCGGTGCCCGAGGACGCGAAGCTGGACGGCATGTTCGGCGGGCTTTTCGTTGGCGAGCGCGGCTGGCTGAACATCGAACATGGCGGTCGGATCGAAGGCGGACCCGAGAGCATCTTCCACGAGATGAAGCTCAAGACGCGCGAGGTGTGCGGCGCCAACAACCATCACGACAACTGGTTCTCGTGCATGAGGACGCGGAAGCAACCCAGTTCGCACGAGGAGATCGGTCATCGCGCCGCCTCGCTCGGGCACCTTGTGGACGCCTCCTTCCGACTGGGGCGTTCTCTGAAATGGGATCCGGTGAAAGAGGTGTTCGAGGGCGACGACTAGGCGAACGCCCTTCTTTCACGCCCCATGCGCGAGCCGTGGCATCTGTGAGGTGAGGCAAAGAACGCCGAATCTAATATGCACCCTTGCTCCCGAGATGGCGGCGAAAGACAATCAGTATTGGACACGGGGTTGTCGGCTGGGTATGCTCTGTCGTGCGGTGGTCATCTGCGAATGGTTCTGAGCAAAAAAGTCGATCCTTTCAGCCATGAGACTGAGAACGAAATTCTTTCTGTTCGTCCAATGCACGACGGTCGTCGGGATCGTGCTGGTCTCTTGGACGATCTACCGGTCGGCGCGGTCGGAGTTGGAGGCGACCGCCCGCTGCAGGTTGAGACAGAACGCTGGCCTTGTGGCCGAACAGGCGGAATACGCGTTGTCGCACATCATCCGTGAGGTCGAAGGGTGGGCGAAGATGCCGCTGACGGTCGAAACCGCGCAACACTATCGTGAGCGGACTTCGGCCGATGCGTTTCATGCGTATTTTCGCGGACTCGAAGCGAGTTTTTCGCTTTATCAGTCGATCAATCTCGTCAACCTCGACGCGGACTGCGTGGCGTCGAGTAGCGCGGACACAAACCGCCTCTACCACGCGGATCACCGACACAGGGTCGCCGGGCGCTTCGATTTCCGCGAGGCGCTCGCCGGTCGGACCGGCATTTCCGAGAGCCTTGTCAGCCGCGCCACGGGACGTCCGTGTCTGGCCATTAGCGTGCCGGTGCGTCGTACGGACAACGGCGTATGTGCCGCGCTTCGGGTCGTTGTGGATCTCGGCCTGTTCAACGACGCGTTGACCGCCTCATTGAAACACCTGGACGACAGGCGAGTGGTCGTGATGGATCCCGCGCTGAACATCCAACTGGCGCCGCGCCCGTTATTGTTGGGCGAGCCGCTCAGTCGGCAGCCTTACCGGCCGCCGGAGATCGTCCTTCCAAAGGAACAGGAAGCTGCGGACGAGGGAACGTTTCTGTACCGGGATTCCGGAGAAGCCTGCCTCGCCGCGTTTTGTCGCGTCAGCCATCCCCGCTGGGTCATTGTGGTCAGACAGCCGCTTTCCGAGGTGCTGGTGCCGATCGCGACGGTCAGACGCTCGACGCTGGGGGTGTCCGTTGTGCTCGCTTTGTTGCTCGTTCCGGTGATGAGCCTCATGGCCCGGCCCGCGCTGAACGATCTCGCGGCTTGCCAGAAATTCGCGCGCAACGTGCGGGACGGACAGCCGAACCCGCCGCTCCACATCCGGTCCGGCGGGGAACTGACCGTGTTGGCCACCTGTCTGGCGGATATGGAGGCGGGGTTGCGTCAGCACCAGGCCACGCGCGAGCGGATGCGGGAAGCCGAGCGCCTTCTGGCCGAGGCCCGCTGGAGGACGCTCCGCTATCAGGTCAACCCGCACTTTCTGTTCAACGCGCTGAACTCGGTGGATGCGTTGCTCGGAACGTCGCCCGAAGGCGCACGGCGGATGCTCCAGTTGTTGGCGGAGTTCTACCGCGCGACGCTGTTGGTCCCGCCGGACGGCATGACGACGGTGCGGGAAGAAATGGGACGGGTCGGCCGGTATCTGGCGATCGAACAGATCCGGTGGGGCGAACGGGCCTTGCGGATCGAAATGTCGGCGGAACCCGAATGGGATGATTTCCGCCTGCCGGCCTTCACGCTTCAGCCGTTGGTCGAGAACGCCGTCAAATACGGGCAGCTCTCAGAGGCTGACCCGCTGGAAATCAGGCTCGCCGTCTGCCGCCGCGAAAATGCCGTGGAAATCAAGGTCGCGAACCGGGGGCGCTGGTTTGGCTCAGGGGAAGGCCCTGCCGACGTTTCGGCGGGCGTGGGATTGGACAACGTGCTGCAACGGCTCAGAAACGCATTCGGGGAATCGATACAACTGACGCACGAAGCGTCGGCCGGATGGGTGCGGGTCGTTATACGGCTGCCGGAGGGAACTCGTGAGTCTTGAGAAACAGAGGATCAGCGCGGTCATCGTTGATGACGAACCTCTGGCGCGCGCGCGGTTGCGCGCCCTGCTGGCGGCGCACGGTGTCGTCCGCATCGTCGGCGAGGCGGGACGGCTGTCCGAAGCGCGGCGTCTCGTCGCCGAAGAGACTCCCGACGCAGTGTTTCTGGACATCCAGCTTTTTGGCCGGAGCGGGTTCGATTTGCTGGAGGAGTTGCCGGAGGGAACGCGCGTGGTTTTCGTGACGGCGTTCGACGCCTATGCGATCCGGGCGTTCGAGGTGAACGCGCTGGACTACCTGCTCAAGCCGGTCTCGCCGGAACGTCTCGCGCTCACTGTCCGGCGGCTGTGCGGCGAGGCGTCCGCCTGCGGTGCGTCCGGGCCGCTGAAACCGGACGACCGGATTTTTCTGCGGGACGGCAAACGCCGCTGGTTCGAACCCGTCTCGTCGGTCTGCGCCGTGCGCGCGGACGGCGACTATTCGACGCTGACGCTGCGAAACGACGCGCATGTCATGGTGCGGCGTTCGCTGAAAGACTGGCTGCGCGTTCTGCCGCCGGACGGCTTCCTGCACGTTCACCGCGGCCTGATCGTCAACATCGCCTGCGTGCAAAGCGCGGAACGTGGGCCCGACGGGCGGCTTCGCCTCGTTTTGTGCGGGGTGTCCGAACGGTTTGCGGTCAGCCGCCGACGGGAGCCGGCTCTGTTGTCGCGGCTGAAATCGGGCTGTTAGACACGGGCGCGTGTGATTCTTTGTCTTGTCCAGTCGCGTACCGTTCGTCCCCTCTTTTCCCACCGTTCGCCGCAAACGGATTGCGTTCGCCGGTGCGGTTGGGGCATCTTCCAAAAAGGGGCTTCAGCCCTGTCTGGAGGATGCCATGAATACAAATGGACGATTCGTCGCCGGGTGCCTTTTAGTGTTCGCTCTATTTTCCGTCCCGGCGCGTGCGGAAATTCCCGACGTCGACAGGCCGACCGTCCGGATCGGCTATGTGATTCCGTCGAACCGGACGGAGCAGACGAATGGCGTGGCCGTCCTCCGTGCCACGTTTCTGCTCTACAGCGTGTGGTGTCGCGAACAGATGGAACTGAACGGCTTTCCCGACACAACCTTCAACGTCGAAACCGAGGCCGACGGCTGGACTCCCAAGGTGTGGGTCATCCCCGCCAGCCAGACGGACGCCTATCTGGCCTCGAACATGTGGACGCGCGTCGGCGCGGCGGCTGAGGCTGGCGGCGCGCAGCTCTGGAAGGAGAACAATGTCTGGTTCCTCGTGGGCGAGGCGCACATCATGCAGCCCGACGGATCGCTGTTCGGGCACTACGCGGGCGCAACAGGGGACGCCGATTCCGGCGTGGCGGTGGTGAGCGGCGATTGTTTGGCGATGTGCGCACCGAAGTATCTCACAAACAACGCGGCCTATAACGGTCTGACGATTCCCGAGATCGGCGCATACCCCCTGGTTTACGGAACGACTTTCGGGAGCGGCGAGGGCAGCACGCTTTCGTCGCTTTGCTCGACGTATCTGGGCGCCAACCTGCATGAGTTCGGCCACGCGTTCCACCTCCACCACGATTTCCGTAACGACTGGAACTTCTGCGGCAACGTGATGGGCAACGGTTTTCGGGGAATGAGGGGATATCTTTGTCCGGCGCGCTACCCGGACGATTTCACACGCAGTTCCCGTGCGTTTGCCCTCCAGCGCAATCTGAGCCGTTTTCACAGGCCGCACCGCACGGTCCCCGAGACGCTGGCGCCCAACCTGTCCGCCGTTCCTTCCGGGACGGTCTCGGTCGAGGGCGGTCTGGCCGTTCTGAACTTTTCCGTTTCCGACGAGTCTGGCTTGGGGCTTGCGCTGCTCGTCGACCAAAGCGGCCATTACGGCGGCGGCGTTCTTGCGGAACAGACGCTCTCCGGAACTTCGGCCGACTTCACGATCCGTACGCCCTATTATCTGACGACCGGCACGGTCACGAACCAGATCCGCGTGCAAGACGTGTATGGCAACGAGAAGTCGCAGTCGTTTGTCTATTCCGTAGCGGGCGTGGCCAATCGCTGCCCGTGGTCGAACATCAAAATCACGCCGCCCGCGCCGGCGGTCGGGGAAAGCGTCACCTTCGACGCATCGGGGTCGTCTGATCCGGACGACACCTTGGGCACCGTGACCGTCGAGTGGGACTTCGATGGCGACGGCACCTACGACACGACGCCGATGGACTGCACATCGACCTTCACGACGAATTTCGCCACCGCGGGCCTGCATTGGGTCAAGGTGCGGGTGACCGATCCCCACGGCTCGTCATTCGTTTCTTCGCCGGTGGGCATGCGCGTCGGACTCGTGACGCGCTATGTCTGGCCCGAGAGCCCGCAGCCTGCGGCCCCCTACAACTCGTGGCTCAACGCGGCTCACACGATTCAGGATGCCGTCGACGCCGCAGCCGACGGGGAGGAGGTCGTGGTCGCCCCCGGCACCTACGCTACGGGTGGTGCCGCGACTCCCGGCGCGGGCGCGCTGAACCGCGTGCGCATCGGCAAAGCCGTGACGGTCCGCAGCGAGGTGGGACCGGAACAGACGTTCATCGTCGGCGCTTCCGATGGCGGCGGGTTCGGCGCGGCGGCGGTGCGCTGCGTGTATGTCGGCACGAACGCGACGCTTTCCGGCTTCACGCTGACGAACGGTTGGACGCGGGCGAGCGGGGACACCATCCGCGACCAGTGCGGCGGCGGCGCGCTGGTTCTGGGCGGAACCGTGACGAACTGCGGACTGCTGGCCAATTCCGCGAACCTGTACGGCGGCGGCGCGGGCGTGTATTACGGCGGCGCGGTTCTGAACTGCACGCTGGCGGACAACCGCGCGGCGCGCGGCGGCGCGGTCGACGTCCAGTATGCGGGCAGCGAACCGAGCCGGATTCAGTGGTGCGAGATTCATGACAACGTCGCCGACAATTACGGCGGCGGCGTGTATTGTCGCGACGCGGGGTTGGTGGCGAACAGTCGGGTCTACAGCAACACGGCGGGACGCTACGGCGGCGGCGTGCATCTGGCCTATGTCAGCCGCGCGGAAAACTGCGCGATCTATGCGAACACCGCAACGGACACGGTGACCCACGGATTGGGCGGCGGCGTGATGTGCGAGTT
>CAZTDL010000149.1:1956-8862 GCA_964612775.1 uncultured Lentisphaeraceae bacterium | reverse complement strand
ACACCCACCCCTGTCAAACCGACACGCACAGGTCAGTGAAACGGGGATGCGCCCGGGGAAGCCCGCGTTTTGGCTTGAACCCATGACATCGAAAAAGCAATACTATGCATCACTATGAAAAATTCCTCTTTCACTTCCGTCGTATGCGGTTTCATGACTGCAGGTCTCCTGTGCGGAGCGTCGGCGCTGTTCGCAGCCGAAGCATGCTGCGATGCGGCTAAGCCGTTTGTCGGACGTTGGGCGTTGACCATCCCCGGCGGCGGCGCCGGGTGGCTGGGCGTTGAGCAACAATCGTGCGGAGCGCTCAAGGGTTCTCTTCTGTGGGGCGGCGGCAGCGTCATGCCGGTTGCCGAGACCAAGGTCGAGAACGGCGCCTTGATCGTGATTCGCAAACACAACGCAAAAAAAGACGGCAAGGACGTTCAGAATATCGAGACCATCACCGCCAAACTCGACGGCGACAAACTGGCGCTCTCGACCCGGACCGTCAATGCTGATGGCAAAGAGATCGGCAAGGCCGAATTCACCGGCAAGAAGATCGCCGATATCCCGCCGACGCCCGATCTGTCGAAGATCAAGTTCGGAACGCCGATTCCGCTGCTGAACGGCAAGGACATGACCGGATGGAAAGCCATGAACGAGAAAGCCCCCAATTTCTGGGCGGTCAAAGACGGTCTGCTGAGCAATCGCGTCCAGAAGGGGCCCGACGGCAAAAACCTCCACGGCACCAACATCCGCACCGAAGCCGAATTCGGGGATTTCAATCTGAAGACCGAAGTCCGCGTCCCGAAAGGCGGCAACAGCGGCATATACCTGCGCGGCATCTATGAGGTTCAAGTCGCCGAGTCTTATGGCAAGCCTTGCGACTCGCACCACATGGGCGCGCTCTACAGCCGTATCACGCCCTCCGTCGCCGCCGAAAAGCCGGCCGGCGAATGGCAGACGGTGGACATCACGCTGGCGGACCGTCACCTGACCGTGATTCTCAACGGGACTAAAATCATCGACAATCAGCCCGTGCTCGGCTGCACCGGCGGCGCGTTGACCTCCGACGAGTTCAAACCCGGACCGATTTACCTGCAGGGCGACCACACGGACGTCGACTACCGCAACATGGTGCTCACGCCCATCGTGAAATAACGGCCACCCCGTGACGGGCAACGTTCAACGCAAGGCGTTGCGCGTTCTTCAGCCCATTCATCTTTAAAAGAAAACGCTCCCCTCCGGGGGTGCGTTTTTGCTATGCTGACTGCACTTTATTAACGCGCAGTTTCAGGAGAAAAAAACGTATGGCCGAGAAGAAATGTACGAACGCACAATTGGACGCCGTTCTGAGTCAGATCCGCAAGGAATTCGGAGAATCGGCCATCATGCGCATGGGGGATGCGGAAGCTTCTAAAAACATCCCGATCATCCCCACCGGCGCGCTCTCTTTGGATCTTGCGCTGGGGGTCGGCGGACTCCCTCGCGGCCGCGTGGTCGAAGTATACGGACAGGAATCCTCCGGTAAAACCACATTGGCGTTGCACATCATCGCAAACGCCCAAAAGACCGGCGGCCTCGCCGCTTTCGTAGACGCGGAACACGCCATGGATCCCAATTACGCCCGCCGTATCGGGGTTAACCTGGATGATCTGCTGGTCTCCCAGCCCAATTCCGGCGAAGAGGCGCTCACCATCACCGAACAGCTCGTGAAAAGCGGCGCGCTGGATGTCGTGGTCGTAGACTCCGTTGCGGCGCTCGCGCCGCAAGCCGAGTTGGACGGGAACATGGGCGACTCGCACATGGGTCTTCAGGCGCGTCTCATGTCTCAGGCCATGCGCAAGCTCACCAGCGCCATCTCCCAGACCAAAACACTCTGCCTTTTCACCAACCAGGTGCGCGACAAGATCGGCGTGATGTTCGGCAACCCCGAAACCACCCCCGGCGGCAAGGCGCTTAAATTTTATGCCTCGGTCCGTCTCAATGTCCAGCGCATCGGCGCGATTAAAGACCCCACAGGTGCGGTCATCGGCAACCGGACGCGCGTCAAGGTCGTCAAAAACAAGGTCGCGCCGCCCTTCACCGAGGCCGAATTCGATATCCTGTACGCCCGAGGCATCTCGTGGGAAGGCTCGGTGCTCGACGCCGCGCTCGCGCGCAATGTCGTCACCAAGCGCGGTTCTTGGCTGAGTTTCGGGACGGAACAGATCGGCCAGGGTTCGGTCGCCGCGACCGAGTTTCTGCGCTCACATCCCGAGATCGTGGCCCAGATGATCGAAAAGATCAAGGCCGAGCCCGCACTCGCCATCGGCAAAGCCGCCAAGCCCGCCGTCGACGCGGAATAACAACCACTTATACGGGCCTCCTTTATGGATGCCCTTTTCAATCCTCAACCAACGTCTTATCCATGAATCTCACAGCCGACCAACTCCGCGACAAGTATCTCACGTTTTTTGAATCCAAGGGGCACGCCATCATTTCCGGCGCTTCGCTGATCCCGGAAAACGATCCGACCGTGCTCTTCACCACCGCAGGCATGCACCCGCTCGTGCCCTACCTGCTCGGTGAGAAACATCCCTCCGGTCCGCGCCTGACCGATGTGCAAAAATGCGTGCGGACCGGCGACATCGACGCCGTGGGCGATTCCTGCCACCTGACGTTTTTCGAGATGCTCGGCAACTGGTCGCTCGGCGACTATTTCAAAAAAGAGGCCATTTCATGGTCATTCGAGTTTCTGACGAAACAACTCGGTTTCTCACCCGACCAGCTCAGCGTCACCGTCTTCAAAGGCGAAGGCAACATCCCGCGCGACGATGAGTCGATCGCCATCTGGAAAAGCCTCGGCATTCCCGAATCGCGCATTTACGCGTTGCCGAAGGATGACAACTGGTGGGGTCCAGCCGGCACCACCGGACCTTGCGGACCGGACACGGAGATGTTCATCGATACCGGCAAGCCCGCCTGCGGCGATGCTTGTCGTCCCGGTTGCCACTGCGGCAAATACATCGAGATTTGGAACGATGTCTTCATGCAGTACAACAAGACGGCCGACGGCATCTATGAGCCGCTCAAGCAGCACAACGTCGACACCGGCATGGGCGTCGAGCGCACCATCTGCATGATGAACGGCTACGCCACCGTTTTCGAGACGGAGCTCTTCGCGCCGCTCATGGCGAAAATCAAAGAGCTCGCCACGTTACGTCCCGAAAACGAGGAGACCGCCGTCCGCGCCGAACGCATCATCGCTGACCACATGCGCACCTCGGTCTTCGTTTTAGGCGATCCCAAAGGCGGCGTGAAACCCGGCAATATCGGCGCGAACTACGTGTTGCGCCGTCTCATCCGTCGCTCGGTACGCTACGCCAAGATGCTCGGCATCGCGCCCGGTTATACGCGCGCGTTGGCCGAGATCATCATCGACAACTACAAACACGTCTATCCCGAATTGGAAAAGAATCGCGAGACCGTCGTTGCCGAACTCGTGGGCGAAGAGGAGCGCTTCGAAAAAACGCTCCACTCCGGCCAAAAGGAATTCGACAAGGTCGCGGGCGCGCTCACGCAGCATGGCCAAACCACGCTCTCAGGCCGCACAGCCTTCAAGCTTTATGACACTTACGGTTTTCCGCTGGAGTTTACGGAAGAGCTGGCGGCCGAGCAGGGACTGGCCGTAGATCGAGCCGGCTATGAGGAAGCCTTCAAAAAGCACCAGGAAACCTCTAAGCAGGGCGACGCCACATTCAAGGGCGGATTGGCCGATAACACGCTCGCCACGACCCGCCTGCACACGGCCACGCACCTGCTGCACAAGGCGCTCCAGACCGTGCTCGGGCCGCATGCGACGCAGAAGGGATCGAACATCACGCCCGAACGTCTGCGTTTCGACTTCTCGCACCCGGAGAAAATGACCCTCGAGCAGCTCAAGCAGGTCGAGGACATCGTCAATGCGCAAATCAAGCGCAACTTGCCGATCACAATGACCACCATGACCATCGAGGACGCCAAGGCCAAAGGCGCGACCGCTCTGTTCGCCGCCAAATACGGCGAACAGGTTAAGGTCTACACGATGGGCGACTTCTCGATGGAGGTTTGCGGGGGCCCGCATGCCAACAACACCGGCGAGTTGGGCGGTTTCAAAATTCAGAAGGAAGAGTCCTCTTCCGCCGGTGTCCGCCGCATCAAGGCCGTGATCGTGAATCTGGCGTAGACAGCAAGTTTTCATTAAAAAGGCCGCAGGATTATCTCTGCGGCCTTTTTTATTGAAAAAAACGGCGCAATTATCAATTTGATAGATTTTGATAATGATTGATAATTCGTATCACTCATCATTCGTCCGCTAGAATTCTCGGCTTTCGGACGGAACGGAGGCCGTCCTTCATCGCTTTGACTCGCCGTCTTCCCGTCCGGTATATGTGTTGGCATAGCAGTAGAGGCACCGGTGCGGACAGGTGTTGTACGCGCCGATATCTTTGCTTGTGACGCATCCGCACGCCGCGCGTTGTCCGGGATCCTTTCGGGGCCGTCGTTTCGGCGGAACGGCGGCCGCCGGAAACAACTCGTCCGGCCGCACCGCCGGGTATCCGATGGCCGCCATCAGGGTTTGGTCCGATCCGTACAATTCGGCGATCAAACGGTCGTCCACACACCGGTTCCGTTCGATGCCGCAACGTGAGAAATCGGCCTCTTCCCCACACGTGGCCAGCGAAAGCCCCCAGTTGCGATTCAATCCGACCAAGCCCGCCGCAAACAATTCCATCTCAGCCGAAGTAAACTCGCGACAGGTGCGGGACTCTTCAAAACGGCTCAAATTGCGCTTGACCCGCGCATAACGACCGATATCCGCGAAGCTGAAAACAAGCTTGCGCGTGTAGGGATGCAGCGCCTCGCCCAGCCGCGCGATTTTTTCGAGCAAGATCGGCACGGTCAGCGTATCCGACAGCATCAACGGGTCGAACCGCCAGATGACGCGCCGCCCCGCAGGGTCCAGACGACGCGACAGCCGTTTGAAGGTCTCCACACGCGCCGCCAGCGGCGGCACGCGCGGTTCCAGACCTTCGGCCTCATAGTCGTTCAGGGTAAAGTGAAAATAATACCCCAGCCCCAATGCGTCGAGCTCGTCCAGACGCGCTTCCATCGGCGCGGGATTTTTGGTCCAGAACACCAGCAGTCGCGTTTTCGCGAACGAGACCGTCAGGGGTACGCCGTTGAACGGATTGGTCCAGCGGACCTGCCCCTCCCGCAGACGGTCCAGCAGCCAGTCGCTGAAAAAGGCCGGAACATCGGTCGCCCGGCTGGCCGACACGATGACCGGCGTCTGCACGGCCGACGGTTTTGCCTGTTTTCCGTTCATGCCGCAAACCTCATCGCCCTCTTCCGGCAGATTCTGCGCAGAGCGGTCAGAACAGCTCAAGCGTCACAGGACCTTGCAGACCCGACGGCTGCAACGCGTCCTCGGAAGCGAAGCCCTGGTAGGCCTTGAGCGTGCGCTTGCCTTTTTCAAAGGCCATATTGCTCTTGGTAATCCGCTTTTCGGGCGACAAAGCCGCGTCGCCGACTAAGCGGTTCGCCCACGGATTGGTGACCGCGATCCGCAGCTCGTTCCGGCCGGCTTTCAACGCGCCGGTCACCTCGACCTGCCACGGCGCGGTCCAGACAATGCCGAGATCTTTTCCGTTCAGCCAGACCTGCGCCAGCGCGGCGACCGCGCCCAACTGAAGAACGGCCTTGCGTGTCGCCTGCTCCGCCGTCACTTCAATCGTTTTCGCATACGTCGCCGTCCCCGAAAAATACCGGATCCCTTCTTCAGGACGCTTTGTCCAGTCGACAAGCGTCTCGAACACCGCTTCCTCCGGCGCGCCGCGCCCGGCTTGGAAACGCACGTCCCAAGGGCCGGGGAGAGAAACCGCTTGAGAAATCTGTCCCTGCGACGCGCGACCTTCGGCACCCGACGCCCGGCCGGATTTTCGGAACACCACGAACATCGAACCGTCCTGCGGCAGATCCAGCGTCACGCGCGTCCGTCCATCCGCCGTCGCCTGAGCGCCGATTTCCGTATCGATTTTGCCGCTGACCGGATTCCACAGTTCCGGCCGCCGACCGTTCACGCGGAACGTGCAGTCGGCTTTTCCGGTTCCCATCACAAAATAGATTTCCGTTTCGCCATCGCGACGATGCGTATAGTCAAAAGGCCCCTCAAAATCGGGTGTCAGCCCTTTGGTCTTTAACGCTGCCGCCAGCGTCGGCGTCTCCGCCCACAGCGCCGCGCCCAAACGCTGCACCTCGTCATCCCCAGACGCGAGACCCGGCGTGCGTTGCGGCACGCGCTTTCCGAAAACCACGGTCGCGCCGTCTTTTTTAAGCGCCGCGATCTTGCGCAACGCCGCGAGCGGAATCTGCGTGCTGTCCGGATCCACCGCCAACACGCCATAACTCATTCCATCGGGAAGAACCAGCTTCCCGTCCTTCACGGTCATGCGATCCAGCAACACCTCGGTTGTGATCACATCATAGCCGTGGCCCTGTGGCACAGCCATCGTCGCCTGTGCGTTCCAATTGGTGGTGAAACGGCCCCAATGATAATAGGGGGTATCGCCCACATAGGCGCATACGTCCGCCACGAAAAGGCCCTGCCGCAGCAGGTGCTGACAACGCCCCAAATAGGTCATGAACGGTGCGGACTGTTCAAACCACGTCACTTTCGGATTGATGTGCGTGCCCGCGAAATATTCGGTGCCCGGCCATCCGAACGCCTTGGGCGAACAGGTGAACGTGTGCCACACGAGCTGATTGACCCCATCGACGAAACTCTCGTCACCGGCGCGCTTGAGCACGGCGGGTGAGGGCGTCCAATGACGCACCATATGCGTGAACGCCTCTGCCGCAGCCAGCCGCTTGCCGTAGATATGCGCGGTAATCGCCTGGGGACGG
>CAZTDL010000149.1:0-1946 GCA_964612775.1 uncultured Lentisphaeraceae bacterium | reverse complement strand
CGTGTACCAATACTCGCCTTGCGGCATGTCGTTGCGGCTCAGGAAGGACAATTGATCGGCTTCGCCGAACACGTTCGGGTCGCGGTTCCACGGTCCGCCGGACTCCGAGTGCCACGCGATCCCGTTTTGATGGCTCAGCTCCATCATCGTGCCATAGAAATTGTCCCGGAACGAGTCGTTCCGCGCCCGGCGGTAATCGCTGATGAACCGTTTGGATTCGGCCTCGCCCTTCACCGCAAAGCCCGCCAAAGCGGGAAGCCAGGGGCGGATCGCGTAACCGCAGTATTTTGTGAAATCCTTTTCGAAAGCGCCGGTCCACGTAGGCACGGCCCCCTCCCAACTCACGCTGTAGAAATGCGTCAGCGTCTTACCCGCCAGAGGCCCCGCGTCCGCGATAATCGTCCGTCCCATGCGATTGAAATGCCCCTCGACCGCCTTGGGATCGAGCACGTCGACATCATACTCGTGGCCGTCGATTGTCGTGTGGCCAAACCGCACCAGCGCCCATTGGCCCTGCGGCACATCCCAGATCAACCGGCCGGCGGCATCCACCTTCTCCGTAAGATCCACGATCTCTTTCGCATCATGGAACGCCAAAGCCTTTTGTCCGTCGATCTTCTTTCCCCATGCCGATGCGTGCATCGTATAGAGTCCGTCACCGGCATTGATCCAATCATCTTTCGGCGCGATCGCGGAACCCTCATATTTCACCGCAAAAGTCGCCACGTTCCAGAAATATTTGCGCTCTGGATTTTTCAATACCGTGTCGAGCTTTGCGCCTCCCGCCAGCACGGACGTCTGGCAGATCAGCCGCTTCGGCGCATCGGCCCCGACCTCCCACGGCCCCTTCAGCGCGCCCGCGCAACTTCTGAGGTTCACGCTCACCTCGAGTCCGACCCGCGCCGCTTCCCTGATGCCGAAGGCCAGCATCTCGCGCCACTCGGGGCTCATGAACTCCATCTTGGGCTGCGGCAGCACGAGATGTCCCTTGTCGTCCCAATACCCGCGCGCGTCGAACATCAACAGCCCGCCGAACCCCACACGCCGCATGGCCTCCATGTCGCTCGTGATCGTCTCTTTGTCCACATGGCCGTTGATCCACCACCAGTAACACCACGGCCGGGACGTAACCGGCACCGTGCGGAAATCCTCATCCAATGTCGCGGCCGTCATTCCCAAAGCGGCGCACATCACGACACAAGCCAACAGCATCCGTTTCATTTTGGTCCTCCTTTGTTTCATCGCAAACCCCAGTTCCTATTTGTGAAAAACGCCACGCGCACGGGCCCCAGTAAACCGGACGGCTGCAGCGCGTCTTCCGATGCGAAGCCCTGATACAATTTGAGGGTCCGCCGGCCCTTTTCGAACGCCATGTTGCTCTCGGTGACGCGCTGTTCGGGCGGCAAACCCGCGTCGCCGATCAGCCGGTTCATCCACGTATTCGTGACCTCGACCGTGAGCGCATTCTCCCCCGGCTTGAGCGCGCCCGTCATTTCCACCTGCCACGGCGCGGTCCAGACCACGCCGAGATCCTTGCCGTTCAGCCGCACCTGCGCGAGCACGGCGACGGCCCCCAACTGCAGGACCGCCCTGCACCCCGTCTGCTCCGCCGTCACCACAAAGGTCTTCGCGTACGTCGCCGTCCCCGAAAAATATTTGATGCCGGGATCGGCCTGCGCCGTCCAGTCGGCCAGCGTCTCGAACGCCGCCTTCGCCGGCGCGCCGCGCCCGGCTTGAAAGCTCACCTCCCAAGAGCCGGAAAGAGACACGACTTGCGAAATCTGTCCTTTCGGCAGGCGACCTTCGACGCCCGAAGCTCCGCCGGACGTCCGGAAGACCACGAACACCGAGCCGTTCTGAGGCAGATCCAGCGTCACGCGCGTCTGTCCATTCCCCGTCGCCCGAGCGCCGATTTCAGTCTCGATTCCACCGCTCACCGGGTCCCA
>CAZTDL010000148.1:0-8891 GCA_964612775.1 uncultured Lentisphaeraceae bacterium | reverse complement strand
CGAAGCGGCGGCGCAGCAGCGCGGCGCTTTCCTGCGGTTCGGCGTCGTTGCCGAACAGCGCCTTCGTCTTCATCGGCACGCACCACGATGCGAAGGCGCTGTTCGGCATCGACGCCGAACCGCAGGAAAGCGCCGCGCTGCTGCGCCGCCGCTTCGGATTCCGGGCGGTCGCCTACACCCTGCGCGAGAGCCCCAGCGCTTCGGTCAACCGCTTCTCCGGCCTTTTGTGCGACGCCAAGGGGTGCGACAGCGGCCTCGCGTACGACATGCGGATGGTGGACCGCATCGGCGGCGGGGACGCGTTCTCGGGCGGGATCATCTACGGGCATCTCATGGGTTGGACGCGGCGGCGAACCGTCGAATTCGCGGCGGCGGCGGGCTGTCTGAAGCATTCGGTCCCCGGCGATTTCAACCTCGTCTCCTTGGCCGAGGTACAGCAACTCGTCAAGACGGGCGGGGCCGGAACGGTACAGCGATAGACGTTTGAGTTTGCGCTTTAACACCAATTTTTTTGCGTAAATCTACCTTACCTTTAAAAAGTCTCTTACGTATAGTGGCGATGTTAATGGGGTAATCGCTCTTTTGAAAGAGGATTTAAAAATGAGAACAAAAGGCGGATTGATGGCACTGCGTGTGCCGATGCTGACCATGACGTATGCGGCAACGTATGCCGCCGATTCGGTGCCGGTCCTGGTGGACAGCGACCTTCGCAGCGCCCACTGGTCAACGGCTTTCACCAATGTCATTTCTCTGGCGTGGGGCTGGAACACGAACGCCACGTCTGCCAAGCTGGACATTGCGGGAATGGGCGGAACGTTCACCACGAATGTGACGGGCGGCGCGTCGAATATTCTCTGGCGGGCATTCGCGTCGGACGTGCCGTCTTCCGAGGACGTGTACACGCTGACGCTGACGGTCTACGCGGGCGGCGCTATGGTCGCCGAGGTGGTCACGTCGCGTCTGGCTCTTGTGAAAGGCGCGTTCGGAGAGGTGGCTGTCAACGCCGTTTCCCATAGCCCGGCGTGGTCGAAAGTTAGAGGCGACACGGTGATCCCCTACGACGCGTCTTGGGCGGATGGGGCAACGAACGCCTCCTCCGCGAGGCTCGTGATCGCCAAGGTCGGCGGTATGGTTCAGACGAATGCGTTCGCGGATGTGGCCGGCTACGCCGGCTGGAAGATCCGGAACAGCGGCTGGGGTTACGGGACGTTCGACCTGACGCTGTCGTTTCTCGGGACGACGAACGTGTGGATGGCGGAAGTGGCGCGTCCGATGGACGGGACTGCCGTCAGCGTGAGATAAAAGAAGTTCTAAAGTGTGAGAGTTTGGAATCGAAATTCGATCTTGTCGATTCGGGTCGAATCAAGTCGATGAAAACGGATGGAGAAAAGGCGAAATGAAAACAACGATGAAAACGGCGATGGCGGTTTTAGCCGGAAGTCTCGCGCTCGGCGCGATGGCGGGCGGTCCGGCGATCAGCGACGTGGTGGTGCGGCAACGGTGGCCGTGGAGCCGGCTGGTGGACATCCATTACGTGTTGGACTGCGATGTGACGCAGAGCATGGACGTCGCGGTTACGGCTTATGACAGTTCGTCCAAACTCACCTTGCCGACCGAGTCCTTGTCCGGCGATCTGTACAGCGTGTCGCGCGGGGCGCGCCGGATCGTTTGGGATCCGACGAAGACGGCGTATACGAACGCGGTCATGCCGCAATTCCGAGTGAGCCTGACCCCGACCAATCCGCCGCTCTATATGATCGTGGATCTGACGGCGAGCGCGGGTGCCGCGAACCAGGTCGAGTACGTTTATCCGAACGACGCGCGGCTGGAGACCGTTGGCCGATGGACCAACGTGTGGCTGAGCGTGACCAACGATACGCTCTATAAATCAAAAACGAGCAAACTTGTATTGAAGCGTATTCATGCGGGAACGTTTAGGCTCGGCGGTTCGGGAGCCATAACGAATGTGCCCAAAGAATTCTACATGGGTGTTTTCGAAGTGACGCGGGAACAGTGGAAAAAAGTGAACGGCAGTTATCCGGGCGGGTATACGATTGACGGCGCGGCACGGCCGTCGCCGGCGTCGTACAACGCCATTCGCGGAGCGACCAATGACGCAATCGTTATTGACTGGCCCGCGACCGGCGCGGCCGTCGGCTCGAACAGTTTTCTTAGGCTGTTGCGAACGAAAACGGGAATGACAGGTTTTGAACTGCCGACTTCGTCGCAGTGGGAATATGCCTGCCGTGCGGGAACGGCGTCGATCTTCAATGACGGGGACACAACGGCCAACGTCAATGGCGCAAACGCCAATACCAACAGTTGGCTAGCCCTGCTGGGACGCTACCGGTGGAACGGCGGCTGGTATTGGAATGGTTCGACTTGGATTGAGCCCGGCGCTGGGACTGTTGGCCCGACGAATGGAACGGCGATTGTCGGCTCTTATCTTCCCAACAACTGGGGCCTCTACGATATGCACGGGAATGAGGTCGAGTGGTGCATAAACTGGGATGCATCGGCACCGGGCCTGAAACGTGTGGTATGGGGTGGAGCTTATGTCGATATCGCCGTAACTTGCGTTTCGGCACATAGCGAGTTGCCTCATATCGGTTACAACTGTTACGGTTTCCGCCTGATATTGGTATTGCCGTAAGCGTGTTTCGTCCGGGACATCCTTCAGAGTGCCCTGACTGAAGGGTGGGGACGAATAGGCGCAACAAACACCGTACGGCTTTGCTACAAACAAAAAGGCCTGTTTGCTGAACAGAACCTGTTTCTGGCGTGTCCTGGCGCCATTTGAGATGAAGGGAGATCGCACAATGACAGAGTTCTCACGCCGCGGTTTCGTACACACCAGCGCTTTCGCGCTCACCGGAGCGGGCATCGCTCTTTCTGCCGCTTCCTCCGCCGGGGCAAACGAGCCCGGTACACCAGGTGCCGCATCTCCTTCGCCATATCTCAACATCCGCGATTTCGGTGCGAAGGGCGACGGACGCGCGGACGACACGAAGGCGCTGCTGGATGCGATGGCGAAGGCGACGAAAGAGGCGGGCGTGGTCTATTTTCCGCCGGGACATTACCGCACCTATCCCGTAAAGGTTCCTTCAAACATCACGCTGCTGGGGCACTCCTCGTGGGCGATCGCCGGCATCCACACGGGTTATCAGGGACGCACCCGGCTTACGCCGATCTCAGCGAACGCGCGGGCGTTTCTTGACCTTGAAGGGCAAAGCGGAACGCGCATTCAAGGTCTCTCCCTCGACGGGCAAGGCCAAGGTCCGCGCATGCACGGCATTTACGTGAGCCAGCTCGGCGTCGAGAACGGCGTCGTCATCGAGGACTGCCGGATCGAGTCCTTTTCCGGTTCCGGCGTCCGATTGGACAACGCGTGGGTGACGGCCATACGCCGGTGCTTCATCGCAGGGTGCAACGAGCACGGAATCGATCTTTCCGGCAGTTACGACATCTGGATCATGGACAACGAGATCGGTTCCAAAGGAGCGGCCATCTATGCGATCAGCGACACCTACTCCGGCGAACTGCCGGAACCGCGTTTTTCCGCCGCTCAGAAAATGGAACCGAATTTGGACCCGCGGCGGGCCGAGTGGACGAGACGGAAAAGCTGGGGCGTGGCGGCGACGACCATTACGGCCTGCCGCCTGGAGTGGTCCAAACTCGGCGGCATCGTGCTGTACGACAGCGAATCGATTCAGATCAACGGCTGTTCTTTGGATCAGAATTTCGGGCCGGGCATCATGCTGACGAACTGCCGCGCGATGACGATCACCGGGTGTCTTCTGCGCGCGAACGGCCGAAACCGGACGGACGACATGAGCTGTCACCTGCGCATCGAGAACAGCCACGGCGTCAGCGCGACCGGCAATTCGCTGTTCGGATATTTCGAGCGGGGCAAGAAGCCTTTCAGCGATCCCGCTCCCTTCTACGGAATGGTTCTGCGGAATCTCGACGCCAGCGTGATTAATGCCAATGCGATGTATCAGAGCGCAAGCAAAAAAGGCGTGCTGGATTACGGCGGACATACGGAGAGCATGATCGTCGGCAACATGCACACGGGATCGAACCACGAGGAGGGGGCTCAGCTCAACCGGGAAAAGAACGAGAGCAAATAGAAAGCACGAAACCCCGTAGTCACAAATGATCGGCGTCTCCGAAGGAATCGGTGACACGCGCACGATATTCGGTCATGGTGCATCCGTATATCCGGCGGAAGAGAACGCCGAGGTGCGTCGCTGTCTCGAAGCCGCAGGAAGCGGTGATCTCGCCAATGGGCCGGAGCGTTTCTGTCAGCATCATCCGTGCGTGCTCCAGTTTTTTAAGTTGGATTTCCTCAAGTACGGTACGTCCGAGAAACTGGCGGAACTTCAGTTCCACAAGGCGGCGCGACACCCGAACGTGCCGGACGACATCGTCCACTCCGATTCCCGCGCAGGCATTGAGCGCGACGAACTCCCGCGCCCGTACGATCACGACATCGCGAATCTGAGCCGTATCGGTCGACTGGCGCTGGATGACCGACGCCGGGCCGTAGGTGATCGTTTGCGGCTTTCTGACGTTTCTCCGCATCAATTGATCGAGCAGCATCATGCCTTCATAACCGACTCGTTCGGCTTCGAAGGCGATACTGGACATGGCGGGAATACAGGCCTCGCAGATGTCTTCATCGTTGTCCACACCGAGCACCGCCGCCTCATGGGGGACATTGATGCCTACGAGCGTACAAGCGTCAATCACCTGCCGTCCCCGGTTGTCCATCGCCGCCAAAACGGCGACCGGTTTCGGGAGCCGCAGCAGCCAATCGCACAGCCGTTTCCGATCCGGGCTGGCGTCCAGTTCTTTTTCTGAAGAAGCGATCGGATAAATGGAACAGTTATAACCCGCCCGCCGAAGTACCCCGGCAAAAGCGCGTCCGCGCGAAACCGACCAATCGAGTCCATGGATCTCGCCCACATAGGCGAAAGCCTTAAATCCGAGATTCAAAAAATGGTCGGCGGCCATGCGCCCGATGGCCGGGCTGTCGCTGCGGATCAGGCTGTATCGCGCCAGCGGCCCGCCCGGCCCGCATAATTCTGCAGGCGGTTCAAAGACGACGGCGGGAAGCTTCGCCGCGATCACGGCCTGGGTCAGCTCGGGCGTATAGAGCCGTCCGATGACACCCGTACATCCCCACTCGCGCAAACGCAGGAGTTTCTGCTCGTCGGGTCGTCCCTCCATGATGTGGAGACACCACGGACCGTGCTGCCGCGCGTATTTCAGAAGGCCGCGCCGCAGATCGCGAACGACTTTGAAGGACGAATAAAGAATAACAGCCACCTGCGGAATATTTTTAAGAACACGCATCATAACACTTGGAGTGTAGACTGCGCCAATATGGCTGTCAATCGGGAACCATTCGGATGTTTGCGCAAATGAAAGAATACTTTTTGCGTGATCGAATGTCGATTTTCCTTGCGGTCCCGGATAGAATGGAAAACGTCCGTCAGGAAAGTCATGGAAGGCTGAACAATGTAAGAAGATCACAAAAAACACGTGCGCGGAAGAGTAAAAAACGCACTGTAGCGCAAAACAGCACGGGGGATACAGACATGGAAAACAAAAGGAAGAATCAAGTCGCCGGCAGCGGCCTTACCCGTCGCGGTTTCATCGGTGCCGCCTGTGGAACTGTCGCGACGCTGGCGACCGGATGTACGGGCGTTTCAGGGCGCACAGGTTATCGAACGTCCACGACAAGCGTCACTCGGCGCGGCGCACAACGTCTCTCGCTTGAGCGGCTCCAGCAGTTCGAAGCGTTGGGTTACGGCATGTTCATCTCCTACGACATTCAAGCGTTCTATAAAGGAACCATTCACGGAAAAGTCACCGACGAGATGCGGCACATTCCGCCGTCCGTCTATGCGCCGGACAAGCTCGACGTCGGGCAGTGGATCGCGGTGGCGCGGGACGCGGGCATGAAATACGCCGTTCTGACGGCCAAGCGCCACCCCGGCTTCTGCCTCTGGCCGAGCAAACATACCGACTATTCGGTAGCCCGCAGCGGCAATACCACCGACGTTGTCGAACAGTATGTCAAAGCGTGCGAGAAATGCGGCATCGTGCCGGGGCTTTACTACCCGTCGGTGGACTTCCATCACTTGGGCGGACGGCCGCCGCAGGACGACTGGAAATACGTCACCTCGAAACACCAGACGTTCATGACGGATCAGATCACCGAACTGCTGACGAACTACGGTACCATCGGCGAGGTGTGGATCGATATCCCCAACGTGCTCGGGCGCGGTTACCGCACTTTTCTGTACGAGCACATCGCCCGTCTGCAACCGAATGCCGTGATTCTGATGAACGGAGGGTTCCAAGACGGCACGAAAGTAAAGGAAAGCGTCTGGCCCGCCGACCTCATCTCGCTGGAAGTGACGCTTCCTCCCAAAACGGGTTATCTGAAATGGAAAACGTTCGAAGGCCAAGACTACTATCTGCCCGGCGAGTATTGCGATTCCATCACGCCGCATTGGTGGTGGGTGGAGGGAGACAAACCCAAACCCGACCAGAAAGTACTCGACATGTTTCAAGCCTGCCGAACGGCTGGGGTTAACGTATTGCTTGATGCGCCGCCGGACAACCACGGGCTGATTCCCAAGGAAACGATTGACGCGCTGATGCGGCTGCGCCGCAATGCGAAAATCTGAACCGGGAGATTATGTGAACGGTTTGATCAGCGATATCGAGCGGGGGTCAACGCTTGACGGGCCGGGCATCCGGACGGTGGTCTTTCTGAAAGGCTGTCCGCTGTCCTGTGTCTGGTGCCACAATCCGGAAACGCTTCTTCCGGCCCCCCAGCCCGTCTGGGAGGCCGGCCGGTGCGCGGCGTGTGGGCAGTGCGCGGCGGCGTGTCCGACCGAAACCCTTTCGCTCGGCTTGGACGGCATGCGCTTCCCTCCCGCCGAAGTGTGCGGGACCTGCGCGATGCCCTGCGTCCAAGCCTGTCCGAACGCCGCCCTGACCGTCTGCGGCGAACGGGTGGAAGCGGAGGCGGTTTTGAAAACGATTCGGAGGGATGCGCCCTTTTATGCCGAATCGGGGGGCGGCGTCACGTTCTCCGGCGGTGAGCCGCTCGCGCAGGCGGCGTTTGTGACGGCGCTCGCCCAAGCCTGCCGCGAGAACGGAATCCATACCGCGCTGGACACGAGCTGTTTCGCACCTTGGCCCGTGTTGTCCGGGCTTCTGCCGTGGACAGATCTGCTTTTGTGCGATCTCAAAATGTTCGACTCGGCGCGGCATCGGCAATTGACCGGCGTGCCCTCTAACGGCATTCTGGAAAACATCCGAAGGGCCGACGCCGCCGGATGCCCGATCTGGATCCGCCGCCCCGTCATTCCGGGCGTGAACGACTCGCCAGAAGACATGGAGGTCACCGCCGATTTTGCGGCGACGCTTCGGCACCTTGAACGCTTCGAGCTGCTGCCGTTCAACGCCTTCGCCGGGCTCAAGTACCGGAAGATCGGTCGCCCCTTCCCCCTCGCGGGAAGCACGCCTCCGATCCTCGAAACCCAGGATCTTCTCACCGGTATTCTCCGTTCGCGGGGTTTGCCCTGTCCCTAAACCGAAACAAAGGATCAACACATCTTATGAACACCGAAACCCACAAACGGCCTGTGGCCGACGAACGGATGAACGCGCTGATTGCCCGGAGGGATCGCCTCGCTCTGGAAGGACGGCGTAACCTTTACATGGACAGTCTGCTGCACGGCGTATACCAGTGGTCGAAGGGCTCGACCTCCTTCTCGCCCGAGACCGGCCAGATGGCCATCGACGCCAACGAGCGCATCAATCTCGGTGACCACAACTGCCGCGTCGGAATCGGAAAGCCCTTCCCGTTCACGGCGGAAATGCCCTCCGCCAAAAATGGCCTGAAGAATGATCCGGTCAACTGGGCGGACGACTTTGTGCTTTTCATCGCGCACAGCCCCGCCGAGATCAATCCCGGCGAACGGATCGTGGGCGAGTTCCACTGGCAACTGGATGAGGCGCGGAAATTGATCTATCCGGACGAAATCGATGCCTACGGACTGCGGGCCATGGACGCCGGGGCCGGCGGCAGCTCGCTCACCCACACCTGTCCCAACCTCGAGATCGGCCTTCGCCTGGGCTGGAAAGGCCTGCTCGCGAAAGTACAGGCCGCGCGGAAAAACCCGCAGGTGACCGCGTCCCCCGAGCGCCTGCATTATCTCGACGCCGCCGAAACGGTCTGCCGTGCTGTGATGGGCTTCATCAGGGCCCACGCGGACAAAGCCCGCCGATTGGCCGACGAAACCGGCGACGTCTCCTACGCGCTCGTAGCGGACACCTGCGCGGCCATCGTCGAAGATCCGCCCGCCACATTCCATCAGGCCGTTCAATGGCTCCAGTTCTATCAAGTGAGCGAACGGATGAACGGGCACGGCAACGGCTATGGCCGATTGGATCAGTTTCTCCTGCCGTTCTATCAGGCGGATATCCAAGCCGGACGGATCACGCCCGAGACCGCGCGCGACCTGATTGCGGAATTTTACCTCAAATACGGCGGCAACTACTTCTCGGTCGGAGGCCGCGACCGACGGCTGGCCGACGCCACGAACGAATTGAGCTGGCGGTGTGTCGAGGCCTATGACCTTGTCGGCGGTTACAACTGCATGGGCGTCCTCTGGCATGCCGATATCGATCCAACGTTCTATCGGTACGTTTGCGAAGTTGTCTACCGGCACCGGTGCGGGACACCCGCGCTGGTGAACTACGATGCCATCCGGCTCTCGGAAATCCGTTCCGGCGTTCGGGAGGAGGACGCTTGGAATGTCTCCTACAGCGGCTGCCAGTGGTACTGCGTCGTGGGAAAGGAATAT
>CAZTDL010000147.1:0-8902 GCA_964612775.1 uncultured Lentisphaeraceae bacterium | reverse complement strand
CGCGTACGGTCCTCGGTAGTTCAACACCAGCGAGGCCGCGGGGCCGCGCTGCCGACCGAAACGATCCGCCGTTTCAAGCAGCGGGATCCAGCGGGCATGGACATCCGGAAAGACAGGGCTGTTATTGCCGGTCATGGCTATGGCGGCCGGCCCCTCCAAAACGATCTCGGCGCGCCATTTTTCAGGAACGACATACTGATCCGCCGCAGTGGTTAACGACGCGACGTTACGCAACAGAAAAGACGGGTCAAAGACGCCGAGCTGGTTCGGATTCAGCTTCATTGTGTCGCCGGGATCACCATAACGCGTGTTGAGGTACCCCACATCGCGACGTGCGAGATCCATCTCTTTCGCCAAAGGCAAGAAGGGCTGCGCCGTCCACCCCGCCTCGCCGTAGTCACCGAGAAAATCGAAGGCGTAGCCACCGATTGAGAAGAAAGCTCCGCCCCCCTTCAGATACGCGCGGAAGTTCTCAACCGCCGCACGAGGAAAAAAGGCGCATTCGGCAATATGACCAGATCCACGTTACTCCGGTTGAAACGCGTCGGGGCGCACAAATCTGCGGCGCGGAGGAACACCGGCGAAAAACCCGTCTCGCGTAACAGTTTTGCAAGCCGTTCCGGATCGGCATGCCCGGGCTGCTTTTCAACGGCAGGCTCACGTAGAATCGCGATACGCCGCCCCGCAGGATCACTGGGCAACGCCAGCCGCGTCAAGCCATCGACCGGCATCTCGGAAGGTTCACGAAGCGTAAAACTCAAATCGGCGACGCAAACTTTCTGATCACCGAAATTGAACCCCAGCAAAAGATAATCCACGCTGAGAAAACGCTTTTTTTATCGCCGCGCGGCTGGTATCGCAACAGGCTGAAAGGCACGAACACAGAGCGCCACTCGTCTTTAACGGCACCGATTCCCTTGCCGTCTTCCGGCGTCACGGCACACATCCACAGGTCGCCATCCTTCTCATGGCACCAGAGATGAATAACGGCCTCGGGCGACGCGTCCTCCACACGCAACTTAAACCGAACGCCGTACGCGTTCGGAGGCACAACCACATTGTCGAGCCGGCTGTTCCCATATCCGCACACGTTCTTATAGGTGAAACGCAAGGTCGGCCGACCTTCATAAGCGCTCCCCGAAGACACGACAGGAGCCGATCCTCCATCCGGATTCGCCTGCCAACGCGCAGGATCATCGGTCGGCAGAATCAGTGTTCCGGCAAGCGCCGCACGGGCCAAATCCGCACCCATCAGACCACACAAAAATAACCGCGCCATTTGATCAGGACCCCCGTTCTTCAAACAATTTGCCGACATTGAATAATTTGAAAGATACCCAATCCGCAGATCGCTCAGCAAGTTTATTCCCCACGCGAACCTCCGGACCGATTCTCACGCGTCTCAATCCACTTCCCTTTCCTTTGCCTTTACCCTTGAAGTGCCTCTGGCGAACCCGTATTCTTGTTCGTGTTCTCCCAGCAGGATCTTTATGAATTATTTGATTTACGCGTTCAACTTCCTTTTGCTTCTTTTTTGGATCCGACTCTGGTCGGCCCCGGACCGGGAGTTTTATTTTAACCCGTTCCTCTCCGGCACCGTTAAACTCACCGATTCGGTGCTCTCGTTCTTGCGTCCTGTGCTCTATCTGCCGGAACAAGCCGCGGCGTTTGTGGTGATCCTCTTCTTTATCCTTTTCAAAACAATCCTGTTCTTCCGGTTGAATATGGCGTTGCCCATCCCGATCGGCACTTATTTCCAATTTGCGCCCCCGATGGCCGCAGGGCCAAAAATAGCGTCACTCTTGCTTTTCAACGTTCTGAACACCGCCGTGTTCTTTCTCAGGCTCTGGTCCGCTTATCTGCTGGTGCGGCTGATCACGCCGCCGTTCCGCACCACCCGTGCCACAGAAGCACTGGCTTTTTTTGCACGTCCCATCTCAAAGCTGCCGTTTCTCGCGCAACCGGTTATTCTGTTCGGGCTGCATATCGTCATTGCCTTTGTCCTCTCGCGAACGGGCCTGTTCGTCTTTCTCGACCAGACGACAGAGGCGACAAATGCCGGCGCGGTTTCGCCTTTCACCGAGGGACCGGTCTACGCGCAACTTCTGAAAACCGTCTGGTTGGCGGCGCTCTCCTTCGCTGACGGACTGATGTTTCTGACGCGCGCCCTCTTCGTTCTGATTCTCACAAGTCTCGGCGCGGCTATCCTGCAGGCGCACGGACTCCAGATCATTTGCAGCGAGGGTGTAGAACTGTTGCTGGGGCGTTTCGCGCGGCGCGGCGGAAACGGCATGGGGTTCGATTTCACGCCGCTTATCTTTTTCTTCGTGATCGATCTGATGTACGGCAGCATCTGCCGTATCCTTTTCGAACTCATCCAATCCCCTTTCCTCAAATAAAAGGCTGTTTATGAGCTGGCTTCTCCCCGCAAAAGACGGCTGCGTGGTGACAGTAAAAGCCACCCCGCGCGCAAAAAAAACGGAGGTCTGCGGCGCAGACCCCGATTGGTTGCGCGTTCGGCTCCAAGCGCCGCCCGTGGATGGGAAAGCCAATGCCGAACTGACCGCGCTTTTTTCAAAAACCTTCGACATCCCGAAACGTTCCGTGGAAATCCTGACCGGTGACACCGCACGTCTCAAACGTGTCAAACTCCACGGCATCACGCCCGAAACAGTGACCGCAACCCTCTCTTTAGCCCCATGAAACGCATCTCATCTTTTTCTTTTCGGCTGACGTTGTTGATTTTATTTCTTGCCGCGCTTCCGGCCTTCCCCGCCGCCAACGTCTTTGACATGCCCTCGCTCCACATCCGCCATATCCAATTACTGGCGCTGATGAACGTCTCGCACCGACAAAAAGATTACGTCACCATGGAAGCCGCCAGCCGCCAAGGATTGGAACTCGGCACGGCCGATGAACTCTGGGCCTATAACCTCGCCTGCGCATTCGCCCTGCAAGGGAAAACGCGTGAAGCCTTGGCCGCGCTCGATCAGTCGATCGACGCCGGTTTCCACGACACCCGAGCGCTCGCCCAAGATCCCGATCTCGACTCTTTGCGCGGATCGGAAGCCTTCAAAATGAGGGTCACGCGCATGTCGCGCCTCGACGGGTCGCGCGTGGCGATCACCAACCGGATCATCGCGCTGGCCCCCGATGCCACGCATACCGTGATGCAGACCGCCTCTAACACGCTCTGGAGTTTTCAGGCAGGTCTTTTCCAAACCCTTATCCAACTGCCGCAAACCAACCCGCCAACCGCATACGCGGGACCGGAGGCCGACGTCATCAACGCGTGGCTCCGCGACGGAACCGCGTCAGGCGCGGCGGGCCTCCTGTACGAAAACCGCGACAACGATACGCAACCGCTCGACATGGCCCGTTACCCCGGCATGACACGCCTCGGCTATGCGCAGGAAATATGTGACCGCAAGTTGAACGTCGGCCTTCCCAACACGCTCTTCACGTTTGCCGACAGCAGCCTGTTCGCACCTGTGATTGGCCATTCGTCCATGGGTTACCTCAATTCGGCCTACTGGCGCAGCCAGCCGCGCGCAGTCTGCGGCGACCCGCGCCAGCTTGCGCTGCAGTCCGTCACCTTGCTGGGCAATCAGCTTTTTTTCTATCCCGTTTACGGCGATTACGATATGCAGACAGGCGACCTTTTTCCCGCCAATACGCCCTATTCCATAGCCGTGGCGGGACAAAACAATGCGGAGCGCCCCTTTGTGGAGGCGGCTGCGGCCGCCCTCGCCGCACTGAGGCCCAAGACCCGGGCCGAGCTCACCCGCACAGGGCTGCTGATGCCGACCCTGAGCATGCTGTTCCGGGCCTCGCAGAAAACCCTCAACAGCAAAACCGACTACCTCACCGGCATCGCCCATCCGTCCGTGTTCCAAGCGAAGGATCTCGACACCGCCAAACTTGTGCGGCTGGCCCACGCGCTGACGACGAACACCATTCCGCCGCTCGTGCTGTTCGGCGTGCGCAGCGAAACACAGATGATCCCCGACCGCGACTACTTCGACCTAGCCCATTCCGAACAGTTGTTTGACACCCCGCTCGCGATCGCGCGCGTCTTTCGCGGCGCGGCCTTCACGCGCACGCTGGAAATTCAAACATATTGCAGTCTCCCCGACACGCGGCTCCATTGGGTGGTGCTGCGGGGCGACCCTGCGAAAATCCGTTTCACGCCAAACCCGACCAACGCCACACTCATGTCCCTCACCGTCGCTTACCATGCGCCCTTCAAAACGCCGATCGGCAATCAGCAGGAGATCCTCTCGTCGCGCGTGGATATCGGTGTCATCGCCGAGACCGGAGACCTATTCTCCTTGCCGTCCATCATCAGCTTTTATTTTCCGGGGAACGAACGTCGCCTCTATTCATCCGACGGCAAAATCCGGTCGATCGATTACACGCAGACGCCGGGCGGCTACACCGATCCGCTTTTATGCGCCACACGCCGCTGGAAAGACGTGTATCAGTATGACGAGAAGGGCAACATGACGGGCTGGCGACGCATCCGAAGCGGCAGACCCGACGATTTCTTTACCGCCTTCGGCCACCTTATCGCGACACGCGATTCACGGGGACGGGCGCTCAAAGCGCACGTCATCAGCTACCTGCCGCGCAGAATCAAAACGAACGAGACAGACGCCGACATTCCGGACCTAGCTCAGGCGGACGACAACATGGAGGTCGCCTACCGGTATGCTTCCGATGCCGATTTCGTCGGCCGGCCGGACGGATCGTCCCTCACACAGGGCTTGCAACCGCCTGATCCGGCTGTTTCGCCTTGAACGCCATCGGCACCACCAGCAACGGACAGGTCGCCTTACGAACCACCTTGCCGGTGACGTTGCCCAGCAGCCATTGCGAAAGGGCACCGCGTCCCTGGCGCCCGAGAATGATCAGATCGATCCCCTGCTGTTCGGCGAAATCCAGAATCGTGCGAGGCGCATCTCCGATCCGCACCTCGACTTCGAAATTCACCCCCTCTGGGACACGCGGACGATACTCGGCATCGATCGCACGATCAATATCGGCGCGAGCCTTGGCATCCATGTCGCCGACCTCGTAGATGTACCCTTTCCAGAACTGCGCGTCCGGTTCAGGAATCACATGCAGGAGATAAAGCGTACACCCGACATTCCGGATGGCCGCATCCACAGCAGAATCAAACGCGTATTTTGCGTTCTCGGAAAAATCCGTGCAAAACAGAATCTTCCGGTAATGCCCATGCCGCAGGCCCGACTCGTTCATAACGTCCTCCTCTGCTAGACCCCAGAACAACACGTATTGGAAGAATGATGGAACACAGAAACAGTGATTGCAAGACTATCCTGCGCGCCTATCTCGATTTTGGCGATTCTGGCCCCATGGGGCCAGACGCCTGCACCTGACCACAGACGCGCGCCATCACAACCCTTCGCACACTCGGCCCAAACGTCCCTTTTTCACGTTCAATTATTAACGCACAATTCGCGGGAGCCAAGTCGCCAGCTGAGGAAAAACCATCAGCAGCCCGCAAGCCATAAACAGCGCAAACAGAAACGGCAACGCTCCCCGGAAAACCGTCTGCAGAGGGATACTGCGGTCGATCCCGCTCACCACATAGACGTTAACGCCCACGGGGGGGGTGATCACGCCCATTTGAGTCACCAGCACAACCATCACGCCAAACCAGATCGGATCATAGCCGAGACCGAGGATGACAGGATAAAAGACAGGGATCGTCAGCAGGATCAACGCAAGCGAATCGATAAAACATCCCGCGAACAAATAGAAAACGGAGATGATGATGATGATCACCCAAGGCGGTACCGGCAAACCCGCCAGCCACCCCGCAAACTGCATGGGCAATCCCGTCACGGCCAGAAAATGGCCGAACATCGTCGCGCCAGCCACGATCACCATCACCATGCAGGACGTGCGAATGGTCTCCTGCGCGGCCAGCCGCAACATTTTGAGCGAACAGTTTCCGCCCGCAGCAGCAATCACCACGCTGCCCACCGCGCCCATCGCCGCGGCCTCCGTCGCCGTGAACCAACCGGCGAACATTCCGCCCATCACGAAGATGAAAAGCACCAGCGTCTCCATCACCCCCGTCAACGCCAAAAAGCGCTCACGCCACGGCACACGCATCGCAGGCGGTGCCAATTGCGGATTCCGATAACACTGAAAGGCGATTACCGCGCAAAAAAGAAGCGCCACCAAAAGACCGGGGATCACGCCCGAAATAAAGAGTTTTCCGATCGATTGCTCCGTCAAAATGCCGTACACGATGAAGACCACGCTCGGAGGGATCAGCATGCCGAGTCCGCCGCCCGCCGCCACCGTGCCGCTGGCCAGCGCGTCGTCGTACTTGTACCGCTTCATTTCGGGCAAAGCCACCGCCGCCATGGTCGCAGCCGTGGCAGGCCCTGAGCCGCAGATCGCGCCAAACGCCGCGCACGCGCCGATGGTTGCCATCGCCAGTCCGCCCCGCAAACCGGACAGCCAACTGTTTGCAGCGGCGAAAAGACGACGGCTAATCCCTGTATGAAACGCCACTTGTCCCATGAAGACGAAGAGCGGTATGACCGTCAGATTATAATTTGAGAACACGTCATACAGATCGGCCGAAAGCATCGACAGAGCCGCCTTGCCGGAAATGACCGCCGCATAACCCGCAACGCCGACAAGGCCCATCACAATGGCGACCGGCAAACTGCAGATCAGAAGAACCAGCAGCGCGATACACCCCAAAACGCCGACGGCCAAAGGTGTCATGATCTCACCATCCCCCGTCCGGGATACACCAGATGAAACACCACCACCAGAGCCGTCACCGCAAACGACACGGCCATCAGCCAAGGCACCCAGAAAATCGGCAGTTCGATCGTATCGGTCACCTGCCCGTTCTTCAAGAACCGCACGCCGTAACCCACGCACTCGTACGCCGCCATCACAAACCCGCCGAGCGCCAAAAGACGCATCACAGAATCCACGGCGATGCGCCAACGCCGCCCCAGCTTCCGGAAGAAATACTCGATCGCCACATGCCCCTTCATCGCGGTCGTGATCGGCAAAGAACAGGAAATCGTCACCGCGCCCGCCACACGCACAATGTCGTATGCGCCCTTCACGGGATGTCCGACGATCCTCAGGATCACGTCACCGCAGATGACCATCATCATCGCGACCAGTCCGAGACACGAGATGAACGTCATGCTGTAACCCAGCCAAACGACCGCGTTCCAAAACGGACCGAGCGGCTTTCTCACAGGTTTCTGCATCGCACTACTTCCCTTGAACCGTGCGGGCTGCCGCGACAGACGTCTTCAGCTCGTTCAAAAACGCTTCGCCCTGAAGACCCTTTTGTGTGGCACGCACCGCATAGTCCTGCAACAGCGGCGCGACCTTCTCGACCCACAAGGCCTGCTCCGCGGCGGCGAGCGGCACAACCTCGCGTTTCAGTTCCTTGACAAACGCAAGACCCTCGGCATCCGCGTCATTCCATGCTTGGCCGTGTTTGATCACCCATTCGGCGCTCACCGTCTCGATGGTCTTTCGGATCTCGGGCGACAGCGACTCCCACGTCGATTTGTTCATCACCACATAGAACGCGGTCGTATAACCGACGCACCGGGAATCGGTCACGCAGCTGATCACCTCGCCCTGCTTCCACCCCTTGAGCGTTTCGACCGGGCAGAACGTGGCATCGACCACACCTTTTTGGAGCGCCTCATACGTCTCGCCCTGCGGCATGCTCACCGGCGAGCCGCCAAGGCTCTCGACGATCTTCGCGCAAAAGCCCGTGGCACGCACCTTAAGATTCTTCAAATCCTCCAACTTCGCGACCGGTTTCTTCGTGGCCAACACGCCCGGCCCATGCGCATGCACATAGAGCAGCTTCACATCCCGCGTCTCGGCAGGACTGAATTTCATCGTCAACGCATTCGCGATGCGTGTGGCGCTGACGCCGTCCGGATATCCGACAGGAAGATCAAGGCCCTCGAGCAAAGGGAAACGTCCCCGGGTATAGGCAAACGCGCTCATGCCGATATCCGACACGCCGTCCACCACGCCTTGGTAACACTGATCGGCCTTGGTCAGCGCCCCGCCCGCAAACACCGTGATCTTCACTTGTCCGGCGGTCCGCTTACCGATTTCATCGGCCCATTCCGCAGCCAACTTGGCCTGCACATGGGTCGGGGGGGAAAAAACGCTGTAGGTCAACTTCACCGGCTTCTTTGCGCCGGTTTCGGCCGGGACCTGTTTCCCGCAGCCCGCCACCCATATCGCACAGACAAGAAGCCCCAGACAAAAACAGGAATTCGGTTTCATATGGCTCACAGTTTATCTTGCTCAGAACCCGCATACACCACGTTTTTAGCAAGTTCTGTTAAGAAGAAACAAACGGGCCGTCGGGAAAACGGCAAAAGTTCGGCAAGAACGCCTTGCGGACAAGGCGCAAGGCTGGAGCCGGCGACCCCACGCGTGCCCGGACCGGAAAAGGCATCCCTTCCCGCGCTTGATGACAATCGTTCGGCTTCACCTCGGCGCGGGCTTTTGCCGCAGGTCCAGACAGACCGCGTCGCCTTGCGCGTTGCGCGCATAAAGCAGCCCCTGAGACAGCACGGGGACCGACCAGCAGCGCCCGTTCAAGATCTGCGCCTGAGCCTGAGGACGATACGCCTGCGGAGAGGCTTGCGCCACCACCAGTTTACCCGTCTCGCTCAACAGGATCAACGTGCCGTCCGCGATCATCAGCGAACCCCGTCGCAGAGAGGGTTCCGACCATTTTTTTTCGCCGGTCTCCCATTCCACGCACGTGAGATCCGCGTCATTGAATCCGTAGAGATATCCCTGCCACAACACCGCACTGTTCATGGGTGTCCGAAGGTTCTTCGAACGCCAT
>CAZTDL010000146.1:0-8915 GCA_964612775.1 uncultured Lentisphaeraceae bacterium | reverse complement strand
TTGCTCTGCGGATGCGGAGTCGGATTCTCGGTGCAAACCCATCACATCGCCAAACTCCCCGGCATCACAAGGCCGGAGGGCGAAAGTGTCCCCTTCGTGATTCCCGACACCATCGAGGGCTGGGCCGACGCGCTCGGCGCGTTACTTTCCAGTTACTTTGTCAGCGGGCAGCCCATTCCGGAATACGCCGGAAAAATCGTCCGTTTCGACTATTCCCTGATCCGTCCCAAAGGCCGTCCCATCTCATCCGGCATGGGACGCGCCCCCGGCCCCGAGCCGTTGCGCCGCAGTCTCGAAATGATCCGCAGCCTGATCGACAAACGCCTCGACGAGGGCCACACGCGCATGCGTTCGATCGACGCTTACGACATCCTCATGCACGCCTCGGACGCCGTCCTTTCCGGCGGGGTACGCCGCAGCGCCACGATCTGCCTTTTTTCGCCTGACGACGAGGCGATGGCCACCGCCAAGACCGGCAATTGGTTTACCGAGAATCCGCAGCGCGCACGTTCGAACAACTCGGCCGTTCTGCTGAGAAACCAGACTACGCGAGAACAGTTCGCCAAACTCATGAAGTCTGTGAAAGAGTTCGGCGAGCCGGGTTTCGTTTGGACCGACCACTTGGACATGACCTTCAACCCGTGCGGTGAAATCGGCCTCTACCCGCAGATCGACGGCGTCTCGGGTTTCGCGTTCTGCAACCTCTGCGAAATCAACATGGGCATTGTGGATGACGAGACAAAGTTCCGCGCGGCCTGCGAGGCCGCGGCCATCCTCGGCACGTTGCAAGCCGACTATACCGATTTCGGGTATCTGGGCGAGGTCAGTACGCGCATCGCACGGCGCGAGGCGCTGCTCGGCATCTCAATGACGGGCATGATGGAACACCCGGCGGTCTCCTTCGATCCCGCCCTTCAGTGCAAAATGGCCAAATACATCATCGAGGTTAACACCCGGGTTGCCAAGCGCATCGGCGTGAATCCCGCCGCACGGACCACCTGTGTCAAGCCTGCGGGAACCACCAGCAGCATCTTGGGGACATCCTCCGGCATCCACCCGCACCACGCCAAACGCTATTTCCGGCGCGCGCAAGCGAATGAGGATGAGCTTCTCGTTGATTTCTTCGGCGGACAGAACCCGAAAGCGGTTGAGAAATCGGTCTGGAATCCCAACGGCACCGATGTCGTGCTCACCTTCTGCGTCGAGGCCAGCCCCGACGCCCTCACCAAGCAAGATGTGGACGCCGTGGAGCTGTTGCGCAAGGTCAAGCTGACAAAAGAGAACTGGATTGACGCCGGCAAGCGGCCCGAGCTCTGCGCCCAGCCGTGGCTCAGCCATAACGTCTCCAACACGATTTCCGTGAAAGACAACGAATGGGATGGCGTCGAAGCCTTCATTTTCGAACACCGCCACGCGTTCGCGGGCGTGTCGCTCCTGCCCGACGGCGGCGACCTCGATTACCCTCAAGCCCCCTTCTGCGAAGTGCTCACCGCCGACGAGATCGTCAAAATCTACGGGGTCGGCGCGCTATTCGCCTCGGGACTGATCGTCGACGGTCTGTTGGCGTTCGACGACAACCTCTGGTCGGCCTGCGACTGCGTCCTCGGACGCGGAGAAAATCTGGACACGCCGACCCCCAAGATCTATCCCAAACGCGTTTACGAAGCCATCGAGATGGTCCGGGCCTCGAAACAGGACTGGGTCCGACGCGCCCACAAATTTGCCAAGAACTACTTCGGCAATGAAACGCTGAAAATGACGCGCTTCCTCAAGCGCGTTGACGCCTGCAAGCACTGGGAAGACCTCACACGCACCGATATGCCGGTGGATTATACCCAGCTGATCGAACGGCAGGACAATACCACCGTCACCCAAACCGTGGCCTGCGCCGGCGGCAAGTGCGAGATTCTCTGATTTCACAAACGCTCACCTAAAAAAGCAGGGGCTGATCCGCAAAAACGGGTCAGCCCCTGCTTTTAAGCGATCAGATATCAAACACCGCTTAAAACGATGCAAAACAACCTTGTTTAACTTACCGCTTGCGTAGTATGACAAAATTACATAATATGTCGAAGTGTTTTTTTGAACGCCTCGGCTTTACGTGGAGGCCGCATCAGGCACCATCGACAAGAAAGTCATCTATGAACATCCAATCCCTGTTGCAGAAAGCGTTCTGCATCGTTCTGATCGCAGCCCCGATACGCTCTTTGCAGGCGGCAGGCTTCAGCCTTTATGAGGCAGGCGCGCGCGGCACGGCCATGGGCGGCGCGGTGGTCGGCGAGACCGGCGACGCTTCCGCCAACTTCTATAACCCCGCCAATCTGACCGATCTGAGCGGAACCCATTTCCTGGCGGGAGCGACGCTCGTCCATCCGGTACTCGACATTACCGTCGGAGGCGAAAAAAGCAACCTCGACAGCGATTGGTTCTGTCCGCCGCATGTCTACGGATCGCAGCAAGTCGCTGAAAACTGGTTCCTCGGCATGGGCATCTACAGCGAATACGGTCTCGGCACCAAGTACGACAACGATTGGCCGCTGAAAAGCAGCAGCACCGAAACCACCGTTGAAACGCTGACCCTCAACCCGAACGTGGCTTACAAGGTCACGGATCGCTTGTCCGTCGCGGCCGGCGTTCGGGCGATGTACCTCAGCTTCGATAACATGAAAACCGCTTACGACCATACGCAGCTCAATCCGCCCTATCCGCTTTATGGCGACATGCGCACCCACATCGAAGGCGATTCTTGGGGGTACGGATATGTCCTTGCCCTCGCATATAAGGTCTCCGACACACTCGACGCCGGCTTCGTTTATCGTTCTCGCGTTCTTCATACGGTCAAGGGGGACATCCATGTCGCCAGTTCATCGACCCCCGTCCCCAATCTTTTGCCGAGCGGTTCGGCGGATGCGCGCGGCGAGCTGGAGCTGCCGCCCTCGTGGACCGCAGGCGTCAATTATCATCCCGTTGAGAAGCTCAACATCGGCTTGTCCGCCATCTACACGGAATGGAGCACCTACGACAATCTGACCATGACTTTCGGAAACGGCACCGATAACGGCACCCTACCGGACTCATCGGAAGATAAAAACTGGCACAACGTCTGGCGTTTCGGGATCGGAGCGGAATATCTGCTCTCCGAACGGTGGTCCGTGCAGTGCGGCTATGTCTACGATATGGACCCCATCGACAAAGATCATACCGACACCATGCTGCCGCCCGGGGACCGCCACATCGTCAGTGCCGGTCTTGGTTACGCCATCCAGTCGTGGACCATCAACGGCAGCTACGGCCTGATAATCATGGAGCCCGTCGACCGCATGGTAGGCGCGACCGCAGTGGATTTCGACGACGGCTTTTGCCACCTCATCTCTCTTTCCGTCGGAAAACGCTTCTGATGCTTCTGTCGGGAAGCGTTTTCGGATCACGCTCGGCCGATCGCCGGCCAACGTATTCATCACTTGCGGTCTGAAAGCCCGGCCAGCAGGCCGGCGATCAGCAGCGTCGTGATCAAACTGCTGCCGCCGTGGCTGATGAGCGGCAACGTGATACCGGTCATCGGCAACGCTTTGGTGACACCCGCGACATTCAGAATCGTCTGAACCGCCAGCGAACCGGTCAATCCCACGCACAAGAGCCGTTCAAACGGCGTTCTGGCCGCGCCCGCCGCGCGAAATCCGCGCGAAAAGAGCGCCGCATACACCAGCAGCAACAGCCCGCATCCGACCAGACCGATTTCCTCCGCCAAGGCCGCATAGACAAAGTCCGACGTCACGATCGGCACGGTTTGCGGCACGCCTGAACCGAGCCCCGCCCCCCATAAGCCGCCGGCGTACATGGCGGACAGCGCCTGCAAAATCTGCCAACCTTTGCCGGTGGGATCGGCGAACGGATTGAGCCAAACGTCAAACCTCGCCTGCGCATGGGCGGAGATAAAGCGAATACCGAAACCCGCCGCCGCCACCGCCGCCAACCCGAGCGCCAGATAACCCGTGCTCCGCGCGATCGCAAAAAGCATCACGATCAGGATCGCATTCAGCAAAACCATTAGGCCGAGATCTTTCAACGCGATGGTCAGCAGCATGGGGAGACCCCACAGCACGATCAATCCCAGCAACGCGGGGAACGGCGGCACGGGAATGCCGTTCTGAGTCTCCGAGAAAGCCTTCTGCCTGCGACTCAGATAGGACGCCAAAAAAAAGACCAGCAGGGGTTTCACGATTTCCGACGGATTCATATTTCCGGGCATGTACATGCCGCCGCGATAGCGTCGTCCAAGAACCAACATCGCCGCCAGAACGCCCAGCGTCGCCAGATACGCCAGCCAACCCATGCCAGACAGACGGGAGCTTCGTCCCTTGCCGGTCAGAAGCACACCGACCATGAACGCAAAGACACCCACGGGGAACGGAGCCAACGCAAGCGGATTCGACAATCCCTGAGCAAAGCTGCCCATGCGAAACTGAATCACCAGTCCCATGCCGCACAAAAGGAAGACCGCGCCGACAAGTCCCGCATCGCCTTTCCACCCCACTATTTTAAGCCAGACAAACACCAGCGGCACCCCGGCCATATAGGCGCCAATCGGGATCAGCTGTTCCCAAGGCATCACCGGCGCGTTGCCCAGCTTCACGCCGAGAACGGAAAAACAGGCACAGGCCACCGTCAACGCCGAGAGAATAAAAAGTCCGACGGCCGACATGACCGGCGTCGCACTCTGTTTTACCCGGCTCATCGTCCGTCCCCCTTTTCCGACCGCACATAGCCGAGTTGATCGGCCTCCTCCAGCAATTCACGCGCGACGGGAAGAGCGGCGCTTGCGCCGAACCCGCCATGCTCGACAAGAACGGTGACCACAATATTGGGATGCCTGCGCGGCGCAAAGCAGGTGAACCACGCATGGTCCGCGCCGTCGGGCGCCTGAGCGGTTCCCGTCTTCCCGCACACCTCCAGCTCCGGGAGATTTGCACCCCGACCCGTTCCGGACGTCACGGCGTCGCGCAACATCGACTTCAGCAGACCCGCCGTCTTGGGCGTGAACAGCGCGGCTTCCTCAACGACAGGGTCGCTCTTGCAGAGGCGAGGACGCATCATCTTGCCGTCCGCCGCCACAGCCGCAGTGTAGCAGGCCACGTGAAGAGGCGTCACCAGCACCTCCCCCTGTCCGATTGCCAACAAAGCGAGCGCCCGCTTCTTGCTGACTTTCGGCACGTTGCCTCGCGCGCACAGCAAGTCGCCCCCCGAACCTTTCAGGTAGACCAGCGGCTCGTTGATCCGGGCGCGCGCCACAACATCGTTGAACGCCTCCGGACCGCATGCGACACCTAACTGGGCGAAGTATACGTTCGACGAGTGCGTCATCGCGGCCCGGATATTCATGCGTCCCCAGCCCGGCCAAACCGCGCCTTCGCGCGCATACGCATAGTACTCGCTGTCGCGGATCGGCGGCGTGTTGGGCCCCGAGACATACCCCATGCCAGGACAGGCATAGACCGGCGACAGCCCTTGCTCAAGCGCCATGCCCGCGATCACAATTTTGAAGGTTGATCCGGGAGGATACCGTCCCTGCACCGCCCGGTTAAACGCGGGCGTGTTTTCTTCGTCAGAAAGCGCTTCTTCCGGTTTCAACGGATTGAAACCGGGAGAACTTACGAGCGCCAGCAACTCTCCCGTCCGGGGCCTCATCACGACGACCGCGCCCTTGTTTCCGTCCAGCAGATCATAGGCTTTCCGCTGTAGCCTTTGATCCAGCGTCAGCGTCACGGCATCGCCTTCTGTTCCCCGCTGCGCGAAAAGCGCCTTGCCCAAAACGTCCTCGCGCTTATCCACGGCATATCCGCTTAGCGTCGGATCGCAAACGCGTTCAACGGCTGTGATGCCGTATTGGGAATGAAAATAACCCAACGGATGAACGGCCGCTTCGCCCAACGGATAGCGCCGCCCCCACATGTCGCCCGGCACCGGTGCGGCGAGAACCCTTCCCCGGCGGTCAAGAAGGGGACCGCGCATCACCTGCATTTCGGCCGCATTCGGCCGCTTGTTATAGCGACGCATAAACCGCACGAACGCGGGCTTGGTAAAGCCCTGAAGTTGCCACGTAGTCTGATAACAGAGCACCGCGATTAACGCCGCCGTGAAAATGACACGCAAAAGACCGTAGCTGGTCTTGCCGGGTTTGATGGGAGGCGTAAACACCACGGCCAGCGAGGCAAGCGCCAATAACGCCAGAAAAACCACCTTCATGGCCCGAAGAAGGTCCGGGCCAAGCGCTCCGTTCAAGAGATGTGTCAGGTGTTGCAGCATGAATATCCCATAAAAAAACGCGCGTCACCGGATTTTCCGGCAACGCGCGTCATTTTACACTATTCTGGATACGATGAGTACCCGAGTTTCTCCGCCGCGCTTATTTCTCGGTCACGCTGTCGATCCCGAGATCGATATAAGCCCCGCCCAACGCATTCAAAGCGCTCAGCGCAAGCACGTTGCGGCCCTGTTTCACCGCTTTGGAAAAAGCCGCCATATCGACCTCCCTGTCCGCGTAGTTCGTGTTATAGCCCTTGAGCACAGCGATCTTCACGCCGTTGAGATAGACCACAGCATCCTCGTCGAAAAAGACATTCAGACTGACATCCGTCGGGACAGGACCGTTGAATTCAAAGGTGCGGCGCAACCAGATGGCGGGAGTCTCCCAAGCCGTGCGGACACACGCATTCTTGTGGTCAGCCTTGATCTTGGCATTGCCGAAACCCGCTTCGCCGCTCTTCCATGCGCCGTCGTCAAAGCCTTCCTGTGTCCAGCCCTCCGCAGGCTTCTCGAAGGTATATTTCCAAATCTGCGGTTTGACTTTGGACGTAGGCAGCAGTTCATTGCGAGAAATCCGCACGGTCTTCTGTGCCGCCTCGTACACCTTCTGGTGCAGTTTGTTCAGTTCCGCAGGCGCGTACTTCACATGCTTACGGTCATACGTCACCAGTCCGTTGATTTCAATCTCCACATCGCTCGTCTGCGTGTAAACCGAAGCGGCCAGCCCGTACGACGCCAGCCTCGCCAGCTTTTCGAGCAGCACCGTATAGCGTGCAAACGACTCCTCGGTGGTCTTGTCGCTCACATAGCCCCAACTGCGGCCCTTGGCCCATGTGTGGTCGTCGATCGCCAGACCGATACCCCCGAACTCGCCCGGCACCGAGAGCCGGTCCGGCATCACAGGAAACATATCCGGACCGGGATACCGATGCATATCGAGCGCATCGCCCACGCCGTGGTCGGTCCAACCCGACGGCCCATTCACCAGACGAGTGGGATCGTACCGCTTGACCCATTTCAGCGTCATGTTGGTCTTGGCCTTGCCCGGCTGGCCCCAGCCCTCGTTGTACGGCACCCACATCACGATGCAAGGGACCGTCTGAAGCAGATCGATCATGCCCTTAAGCTCGCGGCGATACATCGCATAGCGGTCCTCGCCGTCCCTCCATCCGGAGACCATATCCTGCCAGATCATGATGCCCAGCTTGTCGCAGAGATAGTAATAGCGCAACGGTTCGATCTTGATGTGCTTACGCATCATGTTGAACCCGCAGCTCTTAAGCAGATTGATATCGAAGGCCATCGCCTCGTCCGAAGGCGGCGTGAGCAGTCCGTCCGGCCACCACCCCTGATCCAATGTGCCCTGAAGGAAGGTCTTCTGATGATTCACATAGAACCGGGGCACGCCTTTCTCATCTGCACGCCACTCGATCTTGCGCATACCGAAATATCCCTTCACCGCATCGCACCCCGACCCGCTCCGAAGCGTGATCCGAAGATCATAGAGATTCGGCGCCGCGGGAGACCACAGCAGCGGAGAGTTTAATTTCAGTGTCACGGGGCGGTCCCACGCCTCAACCGCGCCCTTGGCCAAAACCTTGCCTTCGCGCAGCACTTCAACCTCAGCTTTGGCGTCCATGAGATCGCCTTCGGCCAGCACCGTCACCGAAACCGTCCCCGCGTCGATATCGGTGACCGTCTTGTAGCCGGTCACATAGGTCTCGGGAACGCTCTCCAGCCAAGCGGTCTGCCAGAGGCCGGAGACGCGCGTGTACATACATCCGCCGGGTTTGAGCTGCTGTTTCCCGACCGACTGCTGCCCCTCGTTGCTGGGATCCCAGAAAGAGAGAATCAGCTCATTCTCGCCACTTTTCACAGCGTGCGAAATATCGATCGAAAACGGCAGGTTGCCGCTCTCGTGCGGAACATCGGTGACCTCGATCCCATTGACCCAAACCTGCGTGCGAAAATCCACCGCACCGAAATTCAACCGCAGCCGCTGTCCCTTACGCGGCTCGGCCTGAAAGGTGCGCCGATACCAGAGCAATTCGCTCGGTTCGAGGAGCCGGCCAACCCCCGATAACGCAGACTCCAACGCGAACGGCACCAGAATCTGGCCCTGCCACGTCTCGGGACACTCGGCGTTCTTCGGTGTGACGGCATAGTCCCAAAGTCCGTTCAAGTTTGTCCAGTCATCGCGCACGAGCTGGGGTCTGGGGTACTCACGCCACGCCGTCTCCGGCGTCATTTTCTCACCCCACGTCGTCATTAACGGCGATGCCGCCTGCTTGTATTCCGCGAGCGCGAATCCCGTCCATGCAAACGTTCCGACGATTGCCAACCATATCCAGCCTTTGATTCTATTATCCATCGTTTTTTCCTGTTGTTTTCCGTATCCTTTGATCCGTACATCCGCATCGAGGTCCCCCCTCAGCGCAAAGACAGCATGGTTCCTTTAGGCGTAACCAAGTCAATCGTTTGGGCCGCGACATTAACCTCCACACGCGTATGGGTTTTGCCGCCGCTGACCGTCCAAACCGTATGGCCGAGGTTATCCCCGGATGAATAGGAGATAACCGAGACTCGGGCAGGCAATTCACATCCGCGTGTGG
>CAZTDL010000145.1:0-8915 GCA_964612775.1 uncultured Lentisphaeraceae bacterium | reverse complement strand
AACGGCTGAAGGGTTCGGCCATATAATCACTGCAGATGCCCATGAGATTAAGCGAACATTTCACGCCTTTTAGAAAACTCGAGCCGTGCCGTCCGACGCCATACAGCGCCGCGCTAATCGCCATAATCTGTTTCTGAAGATCCAGAACCCGTTTGACATCTTGTGCCACCGCCGCATGATAGGTGTCCACAAAGAGCTGTGGGAAAAGGTTCGCGCCGCCGCACACCCCGCCGTGCGCACCCATCAGCACCACCTCGCCCAACGCCTCCTCAGGCCCGATCAGCACGGAAAAATCCGCCCGTTCGCGCAAAATATGACGCACGGAATTAAAGTAAACGATATTGGCCGAGCTGTCTTTAAGCCCGACGATATTGGCGTTGTCCGATAGCGCCCGCGCCGTGTAGGGGTCAATCATCACCTTGGTGTGAGACGGCATATTATAGAGAAAGAGCGGCAACGGCAGATGGTCGGCAAGATGATTATAATACTCAACCAGCTCCGGTTGCCCCGGCGCAAAACAGTAAGGAGGAGCGGCAACGACCGCCTCTGCACCCGCTTTTGCCGCCGTCTTCGCCAACCGCAGGCTTTCCGGGTAGACGGTGTCCGTGATGCCCACCAGCACCGGCACGCGCCCGTTCACCTGTTGACAGACGCGCTTCACCAGTTCGTGGCGGAGCTCGTAGCTCAGGTCCGGCGCCTCGCCGGTCGTTCCCAGCAAAAACAGTCCGTGAACGTGTCCCTCCAGAATGTGTTCGACCAGCCGCTCCAGTCCGGCCACATCCAGCGTCTCATTGTCCAGCAGCGGGGTGACCATCGGCGGCACAACCCCTCTCAACGGTTTCGGCAACATAGATCTCTCTCCTTTTAAGAAAACGTTTTTAACGGTCAGGCGAACTCGAAATTCGACCGGCATTCCGCTCAGTGGATGCTCATCAGCGTCCCCAGCGGCGGCGGTTCCAAACCGGTGACCTGAACAAACGCGAGATAGCTCGGGGTGACCAAACCGGTCAGCGTCGCCTCGCACGCTGCTTCACCCGTACGACACCAGAGCGTACCGTATTCCGGATCCGTGAACCACATGCGTCCATCTACGACCTCGGCATCCATATAGTTCCGCCAGTTATTCAAATCCACGATCTTCGGATACGTGCCCAAATTACCGCTTGCCGCCGTCCACCAGAAGTCCTGCATGCCATTTCCCGTAAACAAGACACCGGCCCCCGTCACCAACGCACTGGCGGCGGCAGGCACATACGTGCCCGAAGGATCATAGTAACAAACGGTCGGATTACCGATCGAAAGAGCAGCCAGCCGCGTTCCGTCCGAAGCAAACTTATACAACGTGCCGTTGGCCGTATACACCGAACCCGTTTTGTTATACCAAGCCGAACAATAAACGTTGCTGTCGCTGTCCACCGCCAGCCCATGGGTCTCGAGCAACGTATTGCCGGTCGTACAGTTTGCGGCGTCCGCAAAAATCGAAACGGCGCGCGAGTGCACATTCACCTTGTACACCGCCTCGCCGAACGTGTTTGTGCTGTAATAGCCGTTGGTCGGAACATTGGCCCAGACCGCATTGTTTCCGGATAAGAACAGGGTATGTGCGTCCGATACGTAGAGCGTTCCGCCGTCGGGCGAGACCGCCAGCGCGGTCGGCACACAGCTCGAATAGGGCGTCGCCGCGAAATTGACGGTCACCTCTTTGAACGTCCCCCATTTGCTAAACCGGAGAACCCGTCCCCCCTCAACGCCCTCAGCGACATACACCGCGTTACTGAATGACGCCAATCCGCGGGGGTTCCGCAAAATCGTCCCGGCATAGAAAACATCCTCGCCGCCCGCAAAAGTCCCCTCGGGGTCCATCACGTACAGCGAATCCATCGTGAACCGCGTGACGCGGTTCGATAGGGTCTCGGAAACCAACAGCTTCCCGCGAATCTCCCGTATCGGCGCGCGCGGCAAGGTGATCATCTCCATACCGTTAACGGGTGCCGCGCTCAGAGTGGTCAGAGCAGGTGTCGTCGAATCCAAATCGTACCCGACAGTCGCCGGCGTAAACCACGGTGCACTACAGATCGTACCCTGCACCTGCGTGATACCGAGACGATTGCCGATGCCGCTAACCGCCCGTGTGACCACCGTCCCGGTCGCCGTGTCGATCACGTATGAGTTGTCGGAATTCGAGGTGCAATACACTTTTTTCGAGACGGAAGAGTAATAAAGACCTTGAACGCCCCATAGACTCGTGAACGTCCCGAGAAGAGCCCCGTCAGACTCGCTAAATTTGTAGACGGTGCCGCTACTCCGTTCGGAAACCCATACGTTCCCGTCCTCATCGACCGCCATACCGCGCGGAATCTGAAACCGCCACAGATTAACACCTAATGCATTCGTCGCCGAGTTCGGGATAAAAAGACCTCCTTCACCGGTTATCGCATGATAACGATACACGGCGGCATTCGTCGTCGCCCCCGTAAAAAGGGCCCCGACCGTTGCATAAACCCACTTCCCGTCATGCGAGATGCCCATGTACTCAACAGAATTGGTGACGCCCGTCAGCGTGCGCACATAATTCCCGCCAAGGTCAAATTCCAGAATACGGGAGCTCGTTGAAGCCGCCTCACCCACAAAAACACGCCGTCCGTCGCTTGCGATTCCAGCAAACGTTTGTGATTTCCCGCCATAATTTTGCGCCTTTTGCGCGAAGTCGCTTTGCGCACTCCACACGCCGTCCTGAACGCTGAAACACATCACGTTCGTCGCGTAACACAACAACACCGTATCCGTTTCCGCCACAGCGCAAAGTGTTCCCAGCATCACCATCCCGTAAACGAAAGACCGCATCATCGGCATTTTCATCGTCTTCTCCTCGTTCTCAAGCGTGTCTCCTACCCATACTAACTCGTCGGCGTTGCTCCTGACCGGCACCGTCCTAACTGTTACGTCATTTAAACCTTAAATCGTTCGAAATCACAGTCGAAACATATGGATAGACATCTCATTCATATGCACTCAGATTGCATGCCATCCGGTTTGTTCCGTCATCCCGTCGACCGTTCACGGATGGATCAAGGTCTTCGCCGAGTTTGCGCTAGAAGACAGCCCCCCTTTATTTTATGATCGGCCTACGTTAATTGAAGGGGGATGATAACACGATGACCGCCATTTCCGCCGCGCTCCGCGCACTCGCCGTTTCGCTGTCGCTGCCGATCGCAACCGCACTCGCCGTCGACGAGTGGCCGCAGTTCCGAGGCCCCACCGGCCAGGGACTCTCCGACGCGCGCGATCTGCCGAAAACGTGGAGCGAGTCCAACAACGTCATCTGGAAAACCGAACTCCCCGGTTGCGGTCATTCTTCGCCCGTCATCTCCGGCAACCGCATCTGGCTCACAGCCTCCCCCGACAAAGGTAAAACGCGGCACGCGCTCTGCCTTGCGCTGGACAGCGGAAAAATCGAACGCGACATCCCTTTGTTCGACTGCGGGAAACCGGAACTCTGCCACACGCTGAACAGCTACGCGACGCCCACGCCCGCGCTGGAGGGCGACCGCGTCTACGTCACCTTCGGCACGCCCGGCACCGCCTGCCTCAACGCGGAAACGGGGAAAACCGTGTGGGAACGCCGCGACTTCGTCATCGACTACCGCGATGTCGGCGCGGCCAGTTCGCCGCTTCTCTACCGCGACAGCCTGATCCTCACCTGCGACGGCCAGACCGGAAGCAGACAATACGTCGTCGCGCTCGACAAAAACACCGGCAAAACCCTTTGGCAGACCGACCGCACCTTCCCGCCCGGTCCGCCGCCCACCTACATCCACGCCTCCGCCGTGCCGCTCGTCGTCCGTGCGGGGAACCGCGACCAACTCGTCAGCCCGGCGGCCCACGGCGTCCATGCCTACGACCCCGCCACCGGCGCGGAGCTCTGGCGGGCGTGGTACGACGGCTGGTCCGTCGTCCCCCGCCCCGTCTTCGCCGACGGCCGCCTCGTCGTCTGTTGCGGCACCGTCAAATCAAGTCTGCTGTGCCTCCGCCCCGAGGGTGCGAGCGGCACACTCACCGCCGGGAATGGCGTGCTCTGGAAAACCGCAAAAAACGTGCCGGACATGCCCTCGCCTCTGCTGGTGAACGGTCGGCTCTATACCATGACCGCGACAACCCTGAGCTGCATCGACCCTGCGGACGGCCGCGTGCTCTGGGCGGAGAAACTGCCGGGGCAATATCTGTCCTCGCCCATCGCGGCCGACGGACACCTCTTTCTCTTCTCGCGCGGCAAAACCGGCGCCGTCGTCGAACTCGGCGACGCGTTCCATATCGTCGCGACCAACCGGCTGGAGGACGGCTGTATGGCCTCCCCCGCCGTCGTCGGCCGCTCGTTGATCGTCCGCACCACCAAGGCCCTCTATCGCATCGGGACCAAGTGACCTTACGCGGCCGTTTCAGAGTCACCGCTATCGCCACCGCTGACACGAGCGTTCCGTTATTTGATTGTCTGCCCGCACCTTTTACCTTACCTTGAACGACACATTCATGCCCCGCTCGCTCAACAAGGAGATTACGTTATGCGTCCCCTAACAAAGTCGTTGGCACTGATTCTTCTGGCCGGGTGGCAAACGGTTGCGGCCGGCGAACCTGAGCGCCGCGTTTTCGCGCACTACATGGTCTGCATCCCGACGTATGGCGGCAACGCCACCCTGGCCGATTACCAGCGCGAGATCCGCGACGCCCAAGCCGCGGGGATCGACGGCTTCGCCCTGAACTGCGGCGGCTGGACGCTCAAAGAACCGCACTATAAAAAACGCACGCTCCTCATTTATCAGGCCGCGAAGGAGCTCGACACGGGCTTCCTGCTTTTCATCTCAGCCGACTACGCATCAGGGCTAACCTCCGACGAAACGCGCGACATGGTTGAGTCGTTCCGAGAACATCCCAACCAATTCCGCCACTGCGGCAAACCGGTGCTCTCCACGTTTGGGGGCCGCGCCGAACAAACCGCGTTCATCCTCAACGAGTTTACCGGCGAGCGCAAGATCGTGTACATCCCGTTTTATTACCCGCACCCGGCAGCGGAAATGCCGAACCAAGCGCAAGCCGAGCAGGTCTTCCGCGATCATCCGGGCATCGACGGCTTTTTTCATTTCGGCGCAGCGGGCACACCGGAGAAAATCACCGCAAGCAACCACCTGCTGGCCCGCACCTGGCTGGGCGCGGGCCAGCTCTTCATGGCGGGCATCACGCCCTATTACCGCGGCTTAAGCGGCAACTACCGGGTTTACGACTCAAACGGTTTCGAGGGGCTCGCCCGGCAAAGGGAAGGCGCGATCCTAGACAAGGCCACCTGGGTCGAGATCGTCACGTGGAACGACTGGGGCGAGGCCTCGTACGTCGCGCCCTTCGCCCCGCCTGCCGAAACGCGGCACTGGAACAACCACTGGGGTCCCCTGCTCTCGCATGCCGCCTTCCTCAGCGCCAGCCGCTATTACATCGATTGGTACAAAAACGGCTTTCCGCCGGCGATCACGCAGGACGCGCTCTACTACTTCTACCGGACACATCCCAAAAACATACCCGGCATCAAGAAGCCCGGCGCGCCGGGCAACGAAACGGGATTCCCCGGCGGCGCCGACAAACTGGCCGATTGCGTCTTTGTCTCGCTGTTTCTCACCGCGCCCGCGCACTGTACGCTCCACAGTGGCGGCACACAGAAAACGTTTGACGTGAGCGCGGGCGTAAACCACATCTCCATGCCGTTCGCACCGGGGCCGCAGCGCTTTGTGCTGACTCGTGCCGACAAAACCCTTATTGATAAAACGGGTGAGCAGGAAATCTCCGCGACAGACGCCTGGGGCAATTTCAACCTGTTCGCAGGGGAAGCCAAGGCGATTGGCCGGTAGCGTAAATATGAAGACCAGCAAAAGCAAAACCTGCACCGGAAAGAAAACGGGCAAGCCGCTCACGGAGTACGGCACAGAGGACGAGGCGCGTGAAGCCGCACGCTACGCCAGCGCTAACTACAAGCGCCACCTGACCCCCTATCACTGTCAGACCTGCGACAAATGGCATTTGTCTCCCGTAAATCGTCAGACGCCCTCCGTGAAATGCGCCTTTTGCGTCGGACAAGACGGCCGTCCCAAGGACGCCTACAGCACCGAAAAGGATGCGAAGCTTCGGGCCGGCATTATCCGCAAAGAAAGCGGAATATCGCTCCGCGCTTACGCCTGCCAATATGGGAACGGCTGGCATTTGACGAAAGCGTAACGGCGTTCAAACGCTGTTTCCTACAGAAGAAACCGCGCGCAGAGCAAGACCGTTAAAAACACCGTAATACCCGTGACCAGCGTAGCGGTTGTAAAAACCCGAAGCGTTTGTTTGGGCGCAAGTCCCGAGAAGCGCGTCACCACCCAGAAAAACGAATCATTCGTGTGCGACACGATCATCGACCCGGCCCCATGGCCAACGTGGCCAGCAGCCGGCCCGTCTCGCTCTCCAACCGAAGCGCGCCCAACATCGGCGCGATAATGGAAGCCGCGGTCATGATCGCCACGGTCGACGATCCGAGCGCCGTCTTGAGAAACGCCGCCATCAAAAACGGGACAAACAGCCCGAGTCCCGTGCAGGCCAGCCGGGCACCCGCATATTCGCCGACCCCCGTCGCCTTGATCACCGCGCCGAAAATTCCGCCCGCGCCCGTGAGCACGAGGATCGGTCCCGCCTTCTCGATCGCCTGATCGAAAAGATCCGTCAGCGCGCCGTGTTCCACGTGTCGGCACAAGGTCATCGCCAACCCGACACCGATCAGCAGCGCGACTTCAGGATTGCCCAGAAAGAAAAGCGTCTTTTCGACGAACCCGCCCGACAGCTCGGAGCGCAGCAACAGAACCGATCTCAATGATAACAACGCAACGGGCACAAGAATGGGCAGGAACGATAGCAAGGTCGGCGGCAACTTCTGACCGTCGAACGGCACCGCCGTCTCCGTCGGCCTGTCGCCCGGAACGGTCATTTCATGACGGCACAGCCACCGTGCCCAAGCGAAACCGGCGGCCGCGCCGGGAATCGCGAGCAGGAGGCCAAGTCCGATCAGCTGACCGATATTCGTCTTCATGAGGCCGGCCGCAGCCAAGGCTCCGGGGTGCGGCGGCACGAGGCAATGGACGGAAAACAGACCGATCGCGAGCAGAGTCGCCATGTAGGCCATCGGCTTCCCCGTATGCTTCACCAGCGACTGATTCAATCCGCTCAGCACAATGAACCCGGAATCGCAGAAAATCGGAATGCCCGTCACAAATCCCGTGATCCCGATGGATAGATCGGCCCGTTTCTTTCCGGTCAGCCGCAGGATCGCGAGCGCCATGCTCACCGTCGCGCCCGTCCGCTCCAGCAACTGGCCGATCATGATACCCAGGACAATGATCACGCCGATCGATTTCAAGGTCCCGCCGAACCCGTCCTTGATCACGGGGATCACCTCATTCGTCGGCAGCGCCGCGATTCCGAGCGCCAGCGAAACCATAAACATCGCGAGGAAGATGTTACACTTGACTTTGGATGACAGAAGCACCATCACAACGATGCTCGCCAAGACCAACAGCAGCACGACCAAATGGCTCATGGCGTTTCCTCACCGCATTCGTCCAGTCTCAGGGCCATTAGGCGACCAACCTGTTCCGCGCACCGTTCCAGCATACCGGGCCCGCGCACAGGCAACGCCTCTTCCGTCACCGACTCCTCCAGCGCCGAAAAGTACGCATCGACCCCCGCCTCATGAACGCGACCGGCATCGCGGCCCAGCGAACCGCAGAGCGCGATGACCGGCACACCCGCCGCGCGGGCGACGTTCGCCACGCCGGCAGGCGCCTTGCCGAAAACGGTTTGCCCATCGAGCCGTCCCTCGCCCGTGATCACCAGGCTGCACCCTTCCAACTTTTCTTGAAGCCCGCAGACGCCGATGACCAACTCGGCACCGGGACAAAGCCTTCCGCCAAGAAACGCAACCAGCCCCGCGCCTAACCCGCCTGCCGCCCCGCCGCCGGGCAACCGCGAGACGTCCATTCCCAAATCATGTTTGATCACATAAGCCAGCCTTTTCAGTCCGGCGTCCAAGTCCTCCACCATGGCCGGCGTCGCACCTTTCTGCGGGCCATAAACACGCGCCGCGCCCTCGGCCCCGAACAACGGATTCACCACATCGCACGCCACCTCGACCGCCACGCGTTCCAACCGCGCATCCAACCCGCTGACGTCGATCTGCGCCACGCGGCCCAGCGTGCCGCCCGTTCCCACCAACTCGCAGCCGCTTTCATCCAAAAACCGGACACCCAGCGCACGCGCCATTCCCATACCGCCGTCCGTGGTCGCACTGCCGCCGATTCCGATCAGAATTTTATCGACCTGCAAATCAAGCGCCGCCCGAATCAATTCACCCGTGCCGAACGTGCTCGTCAGAAGCGGATTCTGCTCCGACGGCTTAAGCAACGCGAGACCGCTCGCCAACGCCATTTCGATCACGGCGGTGCGGCCGTCCCCGGTCAGGCCGAACCCCGAAGGAACGGGACGTCCCAGCGGATCGACCACCGTTCGCGCCATCCATTTTCCGCCCGTCGCAGCCACCACCGCCATCGCCGTACCGTCCCCGCCATCGGCGATCGGCACCTTGATCAAACGGCAATCCGGCAGGGCCTTATGCAACCCCTGCGCGATACAATCAGCGGCCTGCGAAGCCGTCAGGCTTCCCTTAAACGCATTCGGCGCAATCACTATTTTCACGAGTCTCCCCTACGCACATGTCGTGTCCAATCCACGTTACGGGGCCCATGGTAAAGGAAGCGCCCGTGTTCGACAGCTCCATTCCACAAAAAGGGACTGGTGACTTGCAAGATGAAACGAACGTTTTTAGGCTGCGAGTTTATTGAGTTCCT
>CAZTDL010000144.1:0-8927 GCA_964612775.1 uncultured Lentisphaeraceae bacterium | reverse complement strand
GGAAGTGGACGCCGCCGCTCTCGCGGGCGTAATCGAATCTGCGCCGTCAAAGGTGGTCGATTCTCCGCTGGGCGCATACCGCGAGGCAGGCGAAAGCCGCAACGACCGTTTTGCGCTCACCTTCAAAATCTCTGAGCCGCATACGCCGCACTTGGCGGTTGTGACGTATCCCGACGACAAACCCCGCACTCTGGAAGTCATGCTTCAGCCTTTGGACGCAAAGAACGACTATCAGGCGCAAACCGGCGTATTTACCGGCGACGAGTATCCGCTCTCGCACGCCCTGCAGGAGCAGAAGATTGTCTTTTGGCCGCAGTGCACGAATATGAGTTTCATTTTTATGACTGCCGAAAAAGGCCGTCCCGCCGCTGTCAAGAGCCTCAAGATCTATAAGCTCGAAGGCGGATTCCCGCGTCTCGCGGTCAAGCCGTTCGTCGGCAGCGTACCCGCACGCGAAATCGGCCTCTATCATGAAGACCCCGTTTTCGCCGACTGTTACGGCACTTTGCCGGACAACCCCGACATGCATCTCTTTCCACAGTTCGAGACCGTAATCGACCGGATGCTCGACTATCACCAGTCGTTCGGCATGAGCACCGTGCATTATCCCGTCTCATGGTATCACGGTCCGCTCTTCGGTTCCGAAGCCGAACCGCTGACCGACTTTGGCGGACGACCGCATCCCGCAGGCTACCCGAAGTACCTGATGCGCCGCTTGGCCTCACGCGGCATGACGTTCAACGCCTGGCTGCACCTGCACCAGATCGACAGCCTTCTGCCCTACACCATCACCGACGATGACCGCGTGCGTAACGGCGAAGAGACCGTCATTAACATGCGCTTTGACAACCGGCTCTTCTTCCGCGCATGGCACGGACGTGACCCCGTCTACAACCCCCTCGACCCGCATGTGCAAGAGACGGTCAAGCGTCAGTTCGCGGAGATCGCCGCACGTTACGGCGACGAACCGGCCCTGAACGGCCTCACGCTGAACACGGTGCGTCACTCGATCTTTGCCTTCGGGTCGCTCGATTCGGGCTACAACGACGTCAACCTCGTACGCTTCCAAAAGGAGACCGGCATCCAAATTCCGGTTGACCGGAAAGACCGCTTCCGTTTCGCCAAAAGCTATCGGTGGTTGATGGCCAACGCCAAGGAACCGTGGATTCAGTGGCGCTGCCGCAAGCTGCACGACTACTACAAAGAGCTGGCGGGCCTTCTCCGCGCCCAACGCAAAGATCTCACGCTGGGCATCGTGATCTTCGCCGCCGAGGACGGCAAGGCCACAGCCGATTACCTCTGCGCGCAGCGTCCGCTGGAATGGGCGCGCGAGCAGGGCATCGACCCCACGCTCTACACGAACGACCCCGAAATCGTGTTCCGATACCCCATGGTCCCCGCCGACCTGCGTTGGCGGCGTGGCCACGGCTCGACCGAACCCGAAGTCTACGCCGTGCGCACCGTCGACTCCGCGCCGGAAATCGTCACGCCGATCACCCTCACGCCGTCCGCCAGCGTGAACATGCACGACCGCTATTTTGAAAACGACGTCGCGCGGAAATCGCCGCTGAAAGGTCTTTCGAGCAAAACAACCGAGTGCGGATGGCGCGTTTCGGCGCTGAACGGCAACTCGATCCACGGTCTGGAGAACCACATTTTCGCGCTGAACAATCTCGATGCGCTGACGATCACGAAAGGCGGTTTCCTTGTCGGCACGTTCGGAATCGAAGACAAAATCGGCCGCTTTGCCAAGGCTTATCGCGCTTTGCCGGCGGTGAAATTCGACGACGTTATCGGGCTTGCCGATCCCGTGCGCGTGCGTCAGAAGGTTGTGGACGGCAGCAATTTCTTCTATGTGCTGAACCGTTTGCCTTATCCCGTGGATGCCGAAATCCGTCTCGAAGGTGCGGAAGCCGTTGATCTTGTGAGCGACGTGAAATCCGCCGCCGGCAAACTGTCGCTCAGGCTCCGTCCCTACGACCTGCGCGCATTCCGGCAGGCGGATGACTCCCACGCCAAAGTGCTCGGCGGATCGGCTGCCGTATCCGCCGAGCAGAGGGCTGAATTCGCAGAGGAAGTGAAAACGGCTGACGCCCTGTTCCGCGAGAAAACAGCCAAAGGCGCAGACTTGTCTTCGTTAGAGCCCTATTTGGAGAAGGCTAAAAAATGTCTCGCAGACAAGGAATATGCCCGACTTTATTTTCTGTTGCAGGAAACGTGGGCGCAAAAACTAAAGTGATGCCACCGACGCCCGATTTCATGAAGCAGCATCCGGGCAGACGCGTTCTCAAAAAAGCATTTATGATTCGCAAATTTCGTTTGAACCCTTCGCGGCAACAGGATTACACTGAAAATGTACAGTTTGGTTATAGTCAGGAACGAGGAGTGTTTTTTATGCGCATAAAAAAGTCTGATCTTTCTTGTCTTATCGTTCTTCTGGCTTGCGGTTCGAACGGATTTCTGCACGCTGCCGATCGGAACTGGAATACAGGCACCTCTGCGCAGTGGACCACCCCAACCACTTGGGCCGAAGGCGCCGTACCGACCGTGGACGACGACGTGTCGTTAAACGTTGCCAGTTCCATCACGATCAGCAGCGGCGCAAACGCCTTTGCTAAAACAATTGCGCTGAGCAACGCCGTCAACAATCAAGCGCTTGTCATCGCCAATGGCGGCAGCCTGACGGTCAGCGGCGCGATCACCGATCCCGGTGCGGGCATCGGCGACATTAAGGTGAACAATGCCAACGAAGCCCAAGCGGCAAATGCCCTGACAGCCTCATCGCTGGCTTGCCGCGAGTTTTCAATTCCGGCCGACTCTTCCGGCCCCCAGTATCTCACGACGGGATACGACATGACTCTTTCTTCTTGGATCAACGTGAATTACGGGGCTGTCGCGTATGGTCATACGTTTCGGCAAACAAACGGAACGATCACCATTCCCAACGGCGGCTACGGGATCGTCTTAATGGATTCGTCCGTTAAACCTGCTGCGGGTTCCTTCGGACGCTATATTTTAGACGGGGGTATCCTGAAATCCGACCGTATCGGCGTAGGTGACGACAACGGGAACAACAGTTTAGACCGCTACGCCGGCACGGGGCTGTTCGAATTCAACAACGGAACGGTCCGGACGCGCACGTCCAGCGATCAAGTCTGGTTTCGAAACGGCAACGCCTTCGAAAACTATAACGGGAGCGGCGTTAAAGACACCCAACTCAACACCAGCAAACCGACCACAATCCAACTGGCGCAAAACGGTACACATACGTTCTACGCGGACGGGGCCGGCAACAAAATCTACATTTCCCCTTCGGCCCAAATCGTCAATAAATCGGGTGAAGCCGGTACCCTGCTGAAAGCGGGCACAGGCGATTTGGTCTTCACGGGCGGAGGGCTTGCGGCGACCAACTCGTGGACCGGAGACACGACCGTTACGGCGGGCCGCATTCAAGTGGACTACAGCCAGGTCGCGGGAGCGCCGGGCGACTTGGCGCTGAACAACGCCTACAGTTCCCAATCAAAGCTGATTCTCAACGGCGGAGGCTTCGATCTCACCGGCCGAGGCAATGCGACGAACGGCCTCTTCAGCGGTTTGACGTTTTCGGCGGGGACGTTCACCCTAACGGTCGGCTCCACGGCGGGAATGGTTGTCGGACAAGCCGTCTCGAACGCCTACCTGCCGACAAATTCCTATATCCGCCGTATCACCAGCGGCACACAAGTCCAACTGAATGCGATGAGCACCAGCACCAGCGCACAGACCGGGCAGACTTTTAACTTCGGCGCGGCGAACTTCACCAGCGAACAAACGGTCAGCAACGTCGAACTGCAGGCGACAACTTCGACCGTCAGCGTCAATCCGGCCGGCACGGACACGACACTGAACTTTGTCAACGTATCCGGCTCGGGCGGACTGACCAAATCAGGATTGGGCGTACTCAGATTGACGGGAGCGGTCACTTTTCCGGGAAAGATCAACATCTACACGGGCGTGCTGGACTTCGCAAGCGGTTCCAATATCATATTAACCAACGCCATCACCGGTGCAGGCATATTCCGGCAATCCGGCGCGGGAACGACGGCCGTCATTGCGGCGAGCGCCAATTTGAACACCTTCTCCGGGGCCGTGGTGGTTGACGGTGGAACGCTTCAACAGGGTCAGGGCACGGCAAACCAGTTCCGCGGACTTAATTATGCCGTCTCATACACCATCAATAGCGGAGGCATGATTCTCGTGTCGAGGGACGACATGAACGGCGGGGCAACGTACAATTTAAACGGGGGCACGCTGAAAACGGCGAGCGGCTACCAAACTTTGGGGCCTCTCTTTCTGAACGGTGGCGTAATCGTGACCGGCCCCGGTTCCGGTTCCCCCTATCAGGCCTTTGCGCTCAACGGGAATGTCGCCGTGACCGGAGCGGTGCCCTCCTTGATTCTCGCAGGCGCGGGCGCAAACAACGGCATCCATCTGACGTTCAACCAACCGGCCAGTTCGGCAAGAGTTTTCTATGTGGAGGATGTAACCGGCAGCATTGCGGAAGATCTGACGATAAAAGCGAACCTTGTCGATAGTTCGCATCAAAATAAACCTGCTGGACTAATCAAAACGGGAACAGGAACCCTCCTTCTCACAGATGGCAATAACATCTACAGCGGTGCGACAATCGTCAGCAACGGAACACTGTTGGTCAGCGGCGGAGTATCCAATTCGGCGGTTACCGTGGTGTCGGGCGCGGCCATCGGCACGGCAACCACGACGGTCTCACGCGTCGCATCGCTAACGCTGGACGAGGGCGCTAAAATGGTTTGGAAGTATGAGGGCGACACAAAAACCGCAGGTCAAATAGTCGTGACAGACACGCTGACGTTACCCTCCGCGGCCACGCTGGATGTCAGAGGAACAGGCTTTCTCTACACAGAACAAGTTCTCCTTTCCGCCGGAACGCTCGCGGGCGCAAGCGATCTGAGCGGCTGGACAATCGACGGTGCGCCACAAGGCTCGCGTGCCGTTCTGGTCGGAAAGCAAGTGCTGTTGCGGACGAATCGAGGAATGCTGATACGGCTAATGTAGCGGGCGGACGGCACGTCAAGCCGAAAGCGCCTCGCCGCTGGTCATTCGGCGGCTTGAAGGGAACAACAATGAAGCAGACGCGAACGGGAAAAAATGTTTCTAATCCTCCCATTGCTTGTATCGCTCTCCGTGCTGACGGCGTGCCGCACGTTAACCACAGGTTCAACAATGCCCATCCCTCCCGGCGCCTCGGCCCTGGGCTACACGAAATGCGTGATCAATGAGCGCCCCTGCATCGCCGACATTGCGCCCGGTAACAGCGGCGACTACAAATGGTTCAGCGGCCAATGGTATTCGTCCAAGCCGCCGACACTCGATAAATACCAAATGATCGAAGGCGAACTCGCGCTGCGTCTCGGCGGCGACTTAGTCAGCGCGCCGCGTGATTTTTCGGCACCGGGACGTTTGCCCACGCTGCCCGGTGACAAGGGTTTCTATGTCGAATTTGACGTGCGGCTCTCCGACGATGATCCCGACCACTGGCCAGCGGTTTGGCTGATGCCGTGGGAACACAACGGACGCCAGGAGGACCACTACGAAGGCGACCCGAAGGGCTTCGAGCGCTTTATGGAACTGGATGTCGACGAAGGCGGCTTCGGTCCCGGTCTGACCGGCACGGTGCATAGTTCTGAGGGCATCTGGCCCAAATACAAACATGTGCAGAATCCGAACAACGTCCGCAAGGAACCGATCGACCGCAGCAAGAAACACACGTTCGGCGCGAGCTATGATCCGCTGACTCAAACCGCGACGTGGTGGTTGGACGGCGTTCGGCAAATGAGCGCGGGCGCACCGTATGTTCCGGCGATTGCGGCCAAACAGCACTTCTATCTGATCCTCAGCGGACAGAGCCACGGCAAGAAGAAAGAACACCTGACCTTTATCAGCGGCGTCCGCGCCTTTGTTCCGCCGACCTCGTCTCTGCCGGCTGTCAAGTAAGCGGAACAACGACGGAGTCAACCGACGGCGCGTGCGGATGATGGACCTGCCATCCGCATCCGTACTTTTTCGGAGGGAGTCCCAGGCAGACCCATCCGGCGCGGAAGACAGGCGTCCCGTTTTCAACACCGCAGAGACGATCCGTTTTCAAGCGGACCCAGCGCCCGTATCGTTTTTTTTGTTCCCGCGTCCATTGGTTTTCTCCATTTCGTCTGCTTCAACATCCATTCTCGCGGCCACGTCGCGCATCGCTTTCGCGCGAAGACGCAACGTGTTCGGATCGTTATTTCCTGAAAGGTCAAGCAAAGCTTCGTCTAGCGTTTTTCCTATTGCCGGGGCGAAGCCTGTCAGCGCGACTTTCCAGAACGTTTCGTTCTCTTGAATGTGGATGAAAACCGTCGGCGCGTAGCAGATGACTTTGTTGTTTTCGTCCTTGAATCTCTTCATGCACTCGCGAACAGCCGAGATTCCCGCGTCGATCCGCTGTTGTTCGTCACACGTTGTTTTGGCAGGTGTTAGCTTTTTCACGGTTCTTCCTTTGCTTTTACTTGTCCCGCGCCCGCGTTTGATTTACGCTTGATGCGGTCTTTTTTGGTTCAACGGTGCGCCGATACTCCACGTTTGGAGTATTTGTCAACACCAAAAATGGAGTTGTATGAAAAGAAGTTTTGGTGATCGGCTTGAAAAGTTGCGCAACAACTTGTCGCAACGTGATTTCGCAAAAAAAATAGAGGTTCCGCTAACCTCTTATACAAATTGGGTGCTTGGTGTTAGCCAACCTAAGTTTGAAAACATCTGCTCAATATGCTCCATACTTGGCGTGTCTGCTGATTGGCTTCTCGGCCTATCCGACAAGGAGCCCGCGCGTCCGGAAACTGCCCATGACGCTGCGTCAGGGGCTTCCGACGCCTATTGGCGCGATCTAGTGGTTAGCCAACAAGCAACGATCCGCGATCTCGCCGCCGCACTGGCCGCTGCGCAGCGCCCCAGCACACAGCCTGCCACGCATGCCCTTTCTGGTGGGCGCACTGCCACAAAAACTGCGTGAAGTGAAGGGGTTGTTATGAATATGACTTCTTGCGTCTGCGGGCTGTTGCTGGCACTGTTATGCGGTTGCGCGTCAAATCCGTACAGCCGATTTTATCATGATTATACAGGCGGCAAGCGGGTCGCGGATGCGTCTGGTTCCGTTACTGTAAATAATCCTGAACTGCGGCACGGCGGCAATCCCCGCGCAGACGCCGATGAAATGCGCAGAAACGGATACGACTGCATCGGAGTTTCGAGTTTCAACGGGGCGGGCTTGTCCGAATCTGGGGCGGTTACGCAGGCGAAGCGCGTCAGGGCCGAGATTGTCTTCGTGTACCGGGAGTACACTGAGACGTTGTCGGGCAGCACGCCGCTTGTTCTTCCGGATACGAAGACATCGGTGAGTTACGGCCATGCATCGGCTTACGGAGCGGGTGGTTCCGCCAGTTCCTTCGGATCTTCAACAACGACCACGTACGGCACGCAGACGATGTACATGCCTTATAACATTCGGCGATTCGATTATTTGGCCACGTTCTGGGTCAAGGCGAAAACACCTGCTTTTGGTGCTGTTCTTGCTGATCTGACAAGCGAACAACGCAGACAGATACAGTCTAACAAGGGAGTTGTCGTTTTAATTGTGATGCGCGGTTCACCGGCCTTTAGCAACGACGTGCTGGAAGGCGATATTATTAAGCGTGTAAATGATTTTGATGTTGTTGACAAAATGCAATGTGTCGAGGTTTTTAACAAGTTCAGAGGCAAGACTGTTTCCCTGCTGTTGTTAAGAAACGGAAAAGAAGTGCAAAAGCAGTTCAGTTTGAATCCATGAGCGAAGACCCGATACCCTACTACACCGGTCCCTCGCGCAACGTGGTCAAGCCGCGCAAGCGACGCAGAAGCCGCAGCGTCCGTTACGGCCCCGCCCCGGCCGCTATGCGCCCGCTCCGAACGCGCATGGCTTCGACTGTTCGATCTGCACACGGCAGGGACGCATTCGCGCCCGAGTTCCGGACGAGGCGTCCGCCCGCGCGTGGATCGACGCTCAGGACACCGCCTTGAAAGTGTCCCGTCCTCCTCTTACCCGCACCCAGATGCTGGACGCCCAGGACGCGCTCGCGGTGCTTCCGCCCGGCGCGACGCTTCTTCAGGCCGCCCGCGTTCTCGCCGATGCGGCCGCCGTGCCGGCCGTTCCCCTGTCGGTCGCGCGCGAGAGTTTTCTGAACAACCGCAGTCATGCGGCCGTAGACCTGACGTTGCGGGGATATCGCATGGCGCTGAAAGCTCTTGGGAAGATATGCGGAATGGAGACCGCCGTGGCGTCGGTGAGTCAGCAGCATGTCGCCTGGCATTAGGCGGCCGCCGCGGAATTACGCGCAACAACGTGCTGCGCCATCTGGCAACGTTTTTCCGATGGGCCGTGCGGGAAGGCATAGCTACGACCAATCCCGCGCTCTTCGTGCCTCGCGACCGCGTTCCCGAACCTCCGCGCGGCATTCTGTCCGTTCCGCAGGCCGCCGCGCTCATGAGGACGGCTGTTGCTAAACGTCCCGCGCTGATCCCCTATCTGGCGCTCGGAATGTTTGCGGGCATCCGTCCGGGCGAGATGTCCCGACTTGATCCCGCGCGGATCGGCAAGGAATGGATCGTCATCGATGGAGCGGTCGCCAAAACGTCCGATCACCGGACGGTTCCCGTGCGTCCCAATCTCCGTGCATGGCTGGACGCTTATCCGCCGTCAAATCCTATTCCTCCTCTTACCCAAAAGCATCTTTACCGCGCGATTCGCGGACTCTGTGAAAAGACACTCGAAGAGGATGACATATCTTCACACATTACCGATTGGCCGATGGACTGCATGCGTCACTCGTACGCTTCCTATGCGT
>CAZTDL010000143.1:0-8950 GCA_964612775.1 uncultured Lentisphaeraceae bacterium | reverse complement strand
AGACGCCAACTTGCGCTGCAACTCCGCCTTTTCCCACGCATCCTTGGTTACGGCTTTAGCACTTGCGAAGAGCGACGCCATGCGTTTCGCATCCACGGTGGCCCTTTCGAGGCTGGCGTCCGCCTCGCGTTGAGCCGCCTCGGCCTCCAAGAGCAACGCCTTCACCACATTCAGATCATCCTCCGCCATACGCGCGCGATTTTCCAGTGTGACCTTGTCCACCTGAAACAACGGCTGTCCAGCCTTCACCGACTCGCCCTCCTCAACCATAACCGCATCGATTGTGCCCGCCACACGCGCGGCCACCGATGCCGAGTACTTCGTACGTACCGTACCCTGGACCCTCGCACCGTCCATGAACGCGAACGACGGCGTTACGAAACCAACTCGCACCAATGGACGCAGATCCGGCGCAAAAGCCTCGGTTTTCCGAGGCTTCCGGCAGCCGGTCAGCGCCACGAAGGCCGCCATCATCCATACCCCAATCATCGCTTGTTTCATCGCACATCTCCTCTTTGATCAGGCCGATCCGTCCGATTGATTTCAACTCCCGCCGCGTCACGCAGCACGACCTCGGCCAGCGCCGCCGCATACTCCGTCGTTGCCGCCTGCACACGCGCAGACTCCATCAGCGCTAACTTGTCCAAGACTTCGGAGAGCGTTTCCTGATCCTGATCGAATCGCGCGCGGGTCGACTCGTAATCCATCTCGGCCGCCTTGCGGGCCTGTGCCGCCACGGCGTTTTGCTCGGCCATGCGGCTCCAATTTTGATACGCCTCAAACGTCGACACAACCAGCGACAGCGCTCGATCCTCCAGCGTCCGATACTCTGCCTCGCGCCGCGCTTTCGCCTCACGATACGCATTGACGGTCTGGAATCCTTTAAATAGCGAAAGCGCCGCACTCAAACCTCCGCCCCAGAATTGATGCGGACTCTGAAGAATTTCGGACGTGTGGTTAGCGGAAACACCGCCGTATATGTTCGGCAGAAAGCCGGACAACGCCCGCAACACCTCCGTCTTGCGGATCACGATCATTTGATCCCCCGCCCACAGCTCCTTCCGGTTGACAAGCGTCTGCCAAAGCCATTCCTCGGCCGTCAGGGTTCGGGCCTGTTCAGGCGTTAGCCGCTGCGCGCCGCCGTCCTCGGCGGTCAACACCCAGTCCGTCTTCAGCACATCCAGCAACGATGCACCGTTCACCGGGATTTCCTTCAGCGGCCAGAAACGCAAAACCTCGAAAAGGTCGGCACGCGCCAAAACGATGTTGTCTTTCGCGAGACGCACGTTGTAGGCATCGGAGAGCAGCCGGGCCCGCGCGCGTTCGCGCTGAGCTTCGAGAACATACCCAGAACGGGTCAGAGAGTCAATCTGTTCCACAAGAGCCTTCGTCGCTTCGCGTTGCCGCTCGTAAGTATTCACCATGCTTTCGGCGACGGCCACACGGTAGAACAACGCGGCCACCTGCACATCCAGCAGTTCTCCAGCACGGTCGCGGATCAACTCCTGAACACGGACCGCATTCTTCGACTCGACGAACAGCAACCATGCTCCGGGCGTAAAAATCGGCTGTGTCAACGTGACCGACGCTTCGCTCACATACTTGCTCTGCATCTGGACGGCGGTTCCCATAAATGAATACGTGATCGGCATATCGGTGCCGTTCCGCTGAAACGTCGCTTCGACCTGTGGCAGAAATGCGGAAAAAGCAAGACTTCGATCAACCTTCGCGATCTGTAACGCCAACTGCTGCTGAGTCAGTTTCAACGTGCGTTCCCGAGCTAAACCCCAGCCGGTTTCCAACGTCAAAGGGATGGCGTTCGTGCTAAAATACCCGTCCGTTTCCTCACGCAATTTCGTCCGAAAGACAGCGGCGTTCTCCGTACGTTCCTTGAACTCCGGCATCTGACATCCGCTGGCCAGCACGAACGCAGCGACAACCGCCCACAAGCCACACTGTTTCATCAGTAAGATCATATTTTGCACGTATTCTATTCTCCAGCCCCATCACACGCACCGTTGGAACGACAATCGGCAAAAAACACCTTCGCATATGTGGTCGGCGACGCGATCCAGCCATCGCTCACGGTCAAACTCCGGCGTTAGCGCGCAATATTTACTTAGCCAACCCGATTTGGCGAGCACATAGACGACGGACTGGGCATTGATCGAACTGGCCCAAAGGCTGACGGTGTCCTCGTCGGCATCCGGCATCGCCATCCGCAACAACCGACGGAAACGTTGCCGCATCGGTTCGGTAAACTTACTTTCGATATCCTGCGTCAACTCAGAGGGCTCGGTCTCCTCCATGCCGATAAGACGAGCAATATAATATTCAGGCGGTTTCTGTGCCGCGCAAATGGCCAACGACCGGCGGACCCATGTGTACATGGCTTTTTTCCACGTCGCCTCGTCGCACACGGCATCCGGAATCGAGAGCATAGGCTTAGCCACATTCTCAAACAGCGTGGAAACGACCGCTTTGTAGAGTTCGGCCTTCGAGCGGAAGTAGTAGTTCACCAAAGCCACATTGACGTGTGCCTCCGTGCAGATCATACGGGTTGTCGCGTCACGAAAATTGTGTTCGGCGAACACTTTCATTGCCGCAGAAAGAATCTTATCCTGCGTGCTCTTCGGATCCTTGCCAGTCTTTCTTTTTCGCAATCGTTTTGTCATAAAACACCTCGCACGTATTAAACATGTGATTAAAATACATGTTTGATCCCCGAAAGTCAAAAACGAATTTATCCAGTGCCTCGCATGCGAGTCTCGTTTCATTGATGAAAACCGATTGAGTATCGCGACAAAGTGACTTATCATAATGACATGGGTTCAGTTTCAGATCATTTCTCATTTTACTGCGAAGATCCTCACAAAATTGAAGAGACCTTGTCTGCGACCGTCAAGCGACACGGCTTATTACACGAGGTCTCACATTTAGGGCTTGCGGTCTCGGGCGGTGCTGACTCGGTCGCGTTATTTCACCTCATGGTTCCCTTGTGTAAGCAAGCCGGCATTGCCGTTACGGTTCTTCACCTGAACCACGGGCTACGTGATGAATCCGAAGAGGAAGAGCGGTTCGTTCAATCCTTGGCCATGGTGAATAACATCCCGTGCTGCACACGCCATGCGCACCTCTCGAGTCGGACGCCAGACGGCCAATCCCTTGAAATGGCCGCACGCGCTGAACGCATGTTGTTTTTTGAGCGCTGCAGCAAGGATGCCGGACTGGACGCGACCGCAACGGGACACCAAGCGGATGACGTCGCAGAAACACTTCTTCTGCGACTGACACGCGGTGCGGGTGCTACAGGCCTTTCCGGATTACGTCCTCATTCCAAGGCCCATGGATGTTTGTTGATTCGGCCCCTCCTTTCCATTTCCGGAAAAGCCCTGCGCGCCTGGTTGAGAGAGCAAGGTTTCGAATGGCGTGAAGACGTCACAAATCACGATAACGCCATTCCTCGAAATTTTGTCCGAAACATTGTGATCCCCCAATTGGAACAATCGTGGGTGTCTGGAATACGTGCCCGGCTTTGTCAGTCGGCCGAAACCTTGCGCGAAGACGACGAACTGCTTGAAAACTTAGCCGCAAGGCAACTCGCAGGACACGCGACCGGAAATTCCGTCACGAACAAGCGATTACCTATTGACGAATTACGCCATCACCCGCTTGCTCTTCAACGCCGCATCCTTCGTCAATGGCTTTTCAGGCAATCGCACGATCAAGCGGCCGGGTTGGAAAGCGTGCAGGCCTTGCTCGCGTGGTGTCAAACACCGGGCGACTGGAAAAAATCGCTTCCCGGCGGCATGTTCGCCATTTGCCGCGACGGCGAGCTTTCTCTTCGCTCTTCAAACGATGTTTGTGTCATTCCGCCCGCCATGAGGATCACGGTCCCCACGTCTCAAACATTGCGCTGGGGAAACGCGGAAATCTCCGCCATCCGTAGCCGAGGTATCTTCAGCTTAGAGAACGGCATCGGCAACTACCCTGCCGCCTGCACAGTGAGTGAAATCGCAATCGCGAACCGCGAGCTGCAGGTGCGGGCACGACGGCCCGGTGACCGTATTGCACCCACCGGCATGAAGGGATCCAAGAAAATCCAAGATCTTTTCGTCGATGAAAAGGTCCGAGAAGAAAACCGTGATCTGATTCCGTTGCTCATCTGCGACGGAGAAGTCGCGTGGGTGCCAGGCTATCGCGTCGCACGCCGCTTCGCCGTTCCGTCGCCCGATGCACCCAGCATTAAAATCACCGTGCGGTCCGCCCGTTAACCCAGATACGCTCCCTGCTCACGCAACACCTTCTGGACATCCGACGCGGGCACATCGCGAGGTCTCGCCCCAGCCTTGGCCGCCAGAGCCGCAGCGACACCCGCCGCATGCCCCGTCACCATGCACACAGGGATCAACCGCACGCGGTCAATCAGATCCGACGCACAGGAAATACAGCGCCCTGCCGCGATCACGTTATCCACCGTCTTCGGCAAAAGTGAACCGTACGGGATTTGGAACTCGGGAAGCTTGAGCCCGTCATGTCCAGAAACAGCGACCATATCGGCAAACGTTGTTCTCTCTGCCGCGCCTTTCTTGTTGATACTGGCCACGCCGTCCAAGAGACGCGTTGCACGCACACCCAATTGCGACGCGGTCTGCATCAGAAAAACTTCTTCATATCCCGGCGTCTTACGGATGCGCTGCACATAATTCCACGCGGATTTACGATGCATCATCTCAGTCGATGAAAGATCGCGAACATCAAGTCCATTGCCCTTGGGCCCCAGATTGTTCACCCACCGTGCAGACTTGACAGGCTCACAGCCGCCAAGATTGAACTTGGTGTCTTTCGGCGCTTTGCTCTTGTCAATGCGGTCGAAATTACCCAAGCGGTAGACAAAACCCAGCGCGTGCGAAATCTGATTATACTCCGCACCCGCCTGAAAGAACACATCGCCATCGCCTGATGCGTCCACCACAACCTTCGCCAAAATCGCCTGGCGGCCCTGTTTGCTTTCGAAAACCACGCCCTGAACCGCATTGCCGCTCTGGATCACATCCACGCCCCACGTATGGAAGAACATGTCAACCTTTGCCTCTTGCACCATGTCATCCATCAAAATCTTGGCCGCCTCGGGATTCACCGTAGGCTGGCCGATCGTAGGCCCCAGTTTCGTAACAGCCCCGTCGCCCATACCTTCCAGACGCCGCAAAAACTCCTCGCAGATGCCGCGCGTCACGAGTTTGAACTCGCCGTTTTCCTTAACGCCGGTACCGATGACGATCAAAACCATGCCATTCGTGAAAAGTCCGCCTAGACTGCCGTAACGCTCCACCAGCGCCACTTTGGCACCGGTGCGAGCCGCCGCCACCGCCGCGCCAAAGCCGGCAGGTCCACCACCGACAACAACCACATCCGCCGTATGAAACACAGGAATCTCACGCGCAGGCTGAATAACCTTGCCGCCTTCCAAACGTGCGGAAGGCACGTCCTGCATAGACGGCCCGACCTTTTTGATAGTTTTTGCGAACCCGGCATACGCAGGATCGCCATCCGAAGCGTCAGCCAACCCCCTGCCGGCCAGCAAACCGACCCCGGCCGCTGTCCCGCCAAGACCAAGCCGTCTGATCATCTCTCTGCGTGTCATTCCAATGCTCATTTTAGCTCCCTTTTTCATCATAAAATAGAAATGAGTATAAACGCACCATCTGCGGATGACAATCCGATTATTCCGCGTCTGAGGCCACCGTTGCACCCTCGGATAGCGCACGAGGATGCGCTTTGTCGTACTCTTCCTTCAAACGTTCAATCGACACATGCGTATAGATCTGCGTGGTTGACAAACTTGCATGCCCCAACATCTCCTGAACACTTCTCAAATCAGCACCGGCATCCAACAAGTGCGTCGCAAAACTATGACGGAGTTTGTGGGGTGTAATCTCCGGCGGCAATCCACTCGCCTTGAGCCATTTTTTCATCTGGCGCTCAATCGACCTTGGCGTGAGCGCCCCACCCTGCGTGTTCAGGAACACAGGCGAATCATCCGTTGCGCACTCAGGCCAAAGCGCCTCAGCTTGGATTCTTAACGCCCGTAATGCCAAGCAGGCTGGTGCGCCCAGAACACACAGTCGCTGCTTGCGCCCTTTCCCCTCGACAATCGTCGTGCCCCGATCAAACCGAACCGTTTTCCAAACCATCGCGGCGATCTCGCTAATGCGACACCCTGTACTGTAGAGCGCCTCGAAAAGGGCGGTATCACGCAACGCGGCATATTCGATGACAGGCGAAACCGCCCCGCCGCGTTTCGATTTGAGAACGGCCAGCTCCGCCAAAGGCGCGGCCAACAGCGTTTCGACTTCCTTTACACCAAGAACGGCAGGCAAACCGCGCCCCAAACGCGGTCCGTGCAAACCTGCAAAAGGATTGGACGGAACCGAACGCTCTCGTTCCAGATACCGGTAGAACGAACGAAGCGAGGAAAGTTTACGGCGCGTCGTGGTCGGCGACCAGCCATTGCGGTGGAACGTCGCCAGAAATGTTCTCGCCTGATCGCGTTTCGGCACCTCCCAACGGAAGGGCGGCTTAACAGCGACGTCCGGCCAAACAAACGCGGCATATTGGCCGATATCCTGAACATAACCCGATACCGTATGCTCAGAGGCATTACGCTCAGCCCGAAGATACGTCGCAAAGCGGACAACGAACGGATCCGCCGCCGTATCGCTTCGATTGGGCAAAGGCTCTGGTGACGCATCACCACCGATACGCACCTCAAATTCGAAAAAGCCGTCATCGTCCGGTTGCATTCGCATCATCCTTACGGCATGACATTGGGGCGTTCGCGCCATCGTTATCCAGCACGCGCGCCCCTGTATTTTTCGCTAGTCTTTTGCTTCTTCCTTGTCGGATTTGCCTTTTTTGTTCAGTCCCAACTTTTCCACATGCTGATCAAAATCAGCGATCTGACTTTTATACCGGAAGACCATGCGCTTCATGGCATACCGCTGGCGAGGCGAAAGTGACTTTTTACGGCTATACTGCTCATCCAGACTTACAAAGAAGGCATGGTCATCAAAAGTCATTTTGCCGCGCTTGACAGGCTCCTGCCACACCATCACCTGCTTCAGCATGGCGAGAAGAAACGGGCTTTCGTTATCGGGAGCGGACTCCGACTCATCCGAAGTCAGCCTCAACTCCTGCTTTACCGCATCAAAATTCTCGATTTGCGCCGCATTTTGGGCAATGATCCGATCCAACGCGGCAAGCTGACGCTCGCTCAGCTTTCGCCCACTCTCAGCCTGTTGCCGCAGGGACCCGATAAATGTCGTCTGACTTTCGGAGAACTGAAGCTTTTTCAACACCTCGAAACGGCGCATCGCATCCTCGTTGCTGGGCGCGGCCAAATCACGGTCGACTTCCTCTTGAAAGCCCAAGTCCGTCAGAACTTTTCCCGCGTCAGGGGTCTGTTCACGATATCGAACCGCAATCTTGACCAACGCGGTCAACTGTTTATCGGAGACAGCCTTCTCACCCTTCTCAAGCTGCTCCTTTACCGACGCCACAAAACGCTCGTCGCTGTACTTCCGCTTGCCGCGTTGGACTTCGGGCCCCCACGTCTTCACCTGTTCGAGTATGGCAAGAATCGCCGTCACCTTCCCCGCATCCGCAGGCGGCTCCTTGGCATGCTCCATCCATGTTTTGAAGTTCAGGAAGAAATCGCCCATCATCTGCGTCCATTCGACACCGCCTTCTTCGACCTTGTCCAAATCCTCTTCCATCTTCGCTGTAAAACCGACATCGAACAACTGAGAAAGCTTATCGACGAGCAGGTCGTTCACTTCAAGCCCCAGCGTGGTCGGGGCCAACTGACGTTTCTCGCGTGTCGTATACTCACGAGCGTTCAGCGTCTCAATAATGGACGCGTAGGTTGAAGGACGTCCCACACCGTTTGCCTCCAACGCACGGATCAGCGATGCCTCACTGAAACGTGCCGGGGGCTTGGTCTCTTTACGGTCACTCAGCCAGTCGATCAACACCAGCGGATCGCCGATCGACAAAGGCGGCAAACGCTCGACCTCATCAACCACTTCGTCCGAATCGTCCTCCTCGGGTTTTTTCTTACGGATATCCAAGGCCATGACCTTCAAAAACCCATCGAACAATACCTCGGAAGAGGCTGCGGAAAACGTATAAGGCAGTTCCACCCCGTTTTTCACGGACCCGATTTCGACGGTTTTCTGGGCAATCTTAGCGGCGGACATCTGACTGGCAACAAAACGTTTCCAGATCAGCTCGTACAGTCTTAACGACGGGACATCCAGCACGCCACGCAAACTTTCCGGCGTACGAGAGACCTCTGTGGGACGAATCGCCTCATGGGCCTCTTGCGCACTCGCACGACTCTTATAATAGTTCGGCGAGTCGGGATAATACTCCGCGCCATAGGTATCGCTGATAAAGCTCTTTGCCAACGCTTGAGCGTCACGAGCAATATTCACAGAGTCGGTACGCATATAGGTGATCAAACCGACTGGCCCCCCCGACCCGAGGTCTACACCCTCATAGAGTTTCTGAGCCAGACTCATCGTGCGGTTTGGGGAAAAGCCGCATACGCTCGAAGCCGCCTGTTGCAGCGTGGATGTAATGAAAGGAGGCAAAGGACGCCGCGTTGTCTCGCGAACCCGCACATCGCTGACTTTCAGCGAACTGCCATCAAGTTCGGATAACAACGTCTTGGACGCCGCCTCAGAAGTGATCGAAGGCTTCTCTCCGGCCACCTTCACCAGCTTGATCGCAAACGGATCCAATGGTTGGGTCTCACGCCGCACATTCGCGCCCAGCACCCAATATTCCTCGATATTGAACGCTTGAATCTGACGTTCACGCTCTGCCACCAGACGAAGAGCGACAGACTGCACACGGCCAGCGCTCAATCCCTTTTTGAGTCGACGCC
>CAZTDL010000142.1:0-8950 GCA_964612775.1 uncultured Lentisphaeraceae bacterium | reverse complement strand
TACCACTCCAGAAAACACGAGTACTATACCAGTTCCCGAGAGACAGGATGCGCCCAACGAAACCGACGGCGTGCCGACCTTCCGCAGGCTCACCCTTGCATGTCCCGTTCCGCTGACCTCTGCGCCGCATCACCATATAAATCTCATTTTATCCTCTTTTTGAGAACCGTCTGCCGTTATAATTCGTTTCACTCATCCGAAACAGAATTTTTCATATGAAAAAACTGCTCGTCATACAGGTCGCCGGACTCGGTTACGATTTCACCCTGCGCAACGGCGTGAATGAGATCGACGGATTAAAGGCGCGGCGGATGAACCCCGTGTTTCCGGCGCTGACCTGTACCGCACAGGCCACGTTGCGCACAGGACTCCCGCCCGCGCGGCATGGTATGGTCGCAAACGGTTTCTTCGATTCGCTCCTTCGCAAGCCTTGGTTTTGGGAACAATCCGCCTCTCTTGTCCAAGGCCCGCGCATTTGGGACGCGTTCCGCGACCGCGGCGGCACGGTTGGCCTCACTTTTTTCCAGCAGAGTCTTGGTGAGACCGTCGATCAGATTGTATCACCCGCGCCGATCCATAAGCATGGCGGCGGCATGATCATGGGCAGCTACAGCAAACCCGCGTCTCTCAATGCACAGCTTGAACGCCAAGCGGGACATCCTTTTCGTCTGTACAGTTATTGGGGCCCGCTGGCCTCGGCCAAAGGTTCGGAATGGATCGCGGCTGCCGCGAGCGGCCTGCTGGCCTCGCCTGACGCGCCCGATCTCTGTTTCACCTACCTGCCGGGGCTCGACTACGATCTTCAGCGGTTCGGACCCGACCATCCGAAAAGCGTGAAAGCCCTCGCGCTCGTCAAAGGCGAACTTGAACGACTATTCATCGCCGCCCGCGCCAACGGCTACGAGGCCGTCGCGTTCGGCGATTATGCCATCACTCCCGTGACTTTCGGAGCCGTCTTCCCGAACCGCGCTCTGCGCGATGCGGGCCTCTTTGCGGTGCGCGACGTTCGCGGCATGCGTTACCCCGATTTTTATCAAAGCCAAGCATTCACGCTGGTGGACCATCAGATTGCGATGGTCACCTGCTTCGATTCCGCAGCTCAGCCGCGCGTAGCCGCTATCCTGCGTGCGTTAGATGGCGTCGCCCAAGTTTTGAACAAGACCCAGCAGGCGGAACTCGGCGTGGACCACCCGCATGCCGGAGATCTTCTTTTGGTGGCGCAACCCGGCGCGTGGTTCGCTTATCCCTGGTGGACAAACGCTCGCGAGGCACCGGACTACGCGGGCCATGTGGATATTCACAACAAACCGGGTTACGACCCCTGCGAACTCTTTTTCGGACACACGCCGCTACGCGTCAGCCAAGACACGGCCAAAATACGCGGCACGCACGGCCTTGTTGGCGAAGGCCGCGAAACCGCCTGTTACGCCACCCTCTCGCTTAAAGCCCGCTCGCTGCTCGATCTCGCCCTTGAGCTTCGCGCCTGGCTGACATAATGTGCGCGGCGTCTGCTGAGCAACGAGACGCTGCTGAAACCAAATCTGGACGGTATTGCCGTAAAGCTTTCCGGGCTAATTCGGCAATCAGATCAGAAGACCGCCGAACGTCCGCCGCGCAACATTTAAACCGGCCGGTTCCCATATCCTCCAAAAGACGGCGGCTGACTTCCGGGCTGTAATGCACGGCGTCTTTGTATTGGTTCGGATCGGTCACCAACGCGACATCCGCTTGAAAATCGAAAACGGTGACATTGGGACAAGCGCAAAGCTCCTCGGCTATCGCCTCCTTTGCGGCAAGCAAGGTCGGCAAGGTCCCCGCCGCGAGGCACTCCGCCCATTTGATGTTCACATACGGCGGAAAAAAGAAAAGGAACTCCGTTTCGGGATGTTCGCGAACCAGAGGTATGATATCGCGACGGACATTCCCAAGCATCCGGTCTACCGCACTCTTATTGTTTTCATCTCGCGTTTCTTCGCTCCCTCCGGCGGTCGTTTTCAGCGCCATAAGCTCCTGCATGACACGCGAGCCTCCGCAAGACACCCTGTGCGCCACATCGCGCAAACCGAACATAAGATCCGGATTCAATCGGGCATCCCTGCGAAAATTCGCCAAAACCGTTTCTCCCACGGCACCAAAAACAACATCGCCGTTCAACAGATACGAACACTCGCTCACAAAGGACCGATCATAAAGAAAAGGCTCCAGCGCCACATGATGCGACCCCGGCGGGTTGTCCAACCAGAGCAGGTCGACACTGCACAGCACATGCCGAAGCGCACGATAGCGATACGCCCGGTCGACAAAAAGACGAAACGTGGCGGAGTGGCATCCCGGGGCCGTAATTTTGAGGGGGGCCTTCCACTTCAGACAGGTGCGAACGTCGGCGAGCGAGAAATTCATGCACATGGAGGTGCCGGCAACCAACGAATCGTATTCGCGGTACATCAGAAGCGACGGGACCATGCGGTACGGATCTTTATAATAGGGTTTAAGAAAAGGCGGCTTGTCGTAGCGGAGACAGGGATCAACACAAAAAGCCGCAAGTGCGCAGAAAGCTAGACTCCCGGTAACCGACAGAACGACCGTCCGGAACCACGTTGAGACGGAAATCTCCGCCGACAAAAAACGGCGGCACCGTCTTGCCTTATCCAGTAACCATGCACGCATCATGTAAAACAGTCTCCCTCCGAATACAGCGCCGTTCACGCATTGCATCTTCTCGATTTAGAAATTGAAATAAATAAACGGTGATATTCTGGACATCAACAAAATGGACACAATCAGAAATGCGGCCGTTTCGCTCCATGCCCACCGGGTCGGACGAAACCGGTGAAATCGATCAACGGCGTTCCGGCATAACAGACAACCCGCCAGTAAAGCGGTCATGATGAAGAGACTCTCTCCCGCGGAGAAACCGGGTTTGACGATCACCGAAATCGCCTGCCCATCAAAATCGGGCCACGATACCATACCGCGCCATACTTTCAGGGCTCCGGCCCACGTCTGGGCTCGAAAAACCACCTAGGATACGACGACGAAGAGGAACGTCACCAAGCGTCCTGCCATCGGCGACATCCGGAAACCGCACGCGGACCAAACGCGATGTGTCACCAACGCGATTCCATGCAAACCGCCCCAACAGATGAAGGTCCATCCCGCCCCATGCCACAGCCCGCTGATCAGAAAGGTCACCTCGAGATTCAGACAGGTTCTTAGCGCTCCGCCTTTACTTCCTCCCAACGGGAAATATACGTAATGCGCCAAGAATCGGCCAAGTGTCATATGCCATTTGTGCCAGAAGTCCCGGATGTTCACCGCCTGATAAGGTGAATCAAAGTTCACAGGCAAATTGATATTGAACATTTTTGCGAGTCCCATGGCCATATCACAATACCCGCTGAAATCGAAATAAATCTGAAACGTATACGCCAGCGCGGTGAACCACGCCTGAAAAAACGTCAGTTCGGGAATTTGATCAAAACCGCGCGTCGCCCAGACAGCCACCTGATCGGCGATAATCACTTTCTTCGCCAAGCCGATCGGAAAAAGGTAAAGGCCCGAAGCCAGATTATTCGCATTCGGGCGAAGCGTCTCGTCATGCGTGAACTGAGGCATCATCTCCCCGTGGTGAATGATCGGTCCGGCCACCAGTTGAGGAAAGAACGTCACAAACAGGATATACTCCAGAAAGGGAATATCCGCTTCACCCTAGCCCCGGTAGACGTCGACGAGATAGGCGATTTGCTGGAACGTGAAAAAACTGATACCGAGAGGCAACAGCAGATGAAGGGGTGCAAACGACGTTCCCAATAGACGATCCGCGTTATCGATCAAAAAATCGGAGTATTTATAATATCCTAACAATCCCAGGTTCAACAGCAGCCCTGCCGCCAGAAACAGACCGCGCAACCCCCGTCCGCTATTCCGAAAAGTCCGCATCAGCATCAAACAGCCATAGTTTGACAAGGCAGAAAAAAGCAAAATCCACACATAGGAAAAATTGAACCACCCGTAAAACAGAATAGACGCGACGACCAGCCACAGATGTGCCAACATGTGCTTGTTTAGCCGTCCTATCAGAAAGAAACCGCCTAAGACAAGCGGCAAGAAAAGCAAAACAAACACATAGGAGTTGAACAGCATGCCAATCCTCCGGGGGAGCGTCCGCTACCCTTGTTTTTTGCCAATCGCGAGCGGACCGGCAATTCGAGCGAACCTGCGGATACCGACGCTTATGCTTTCTGCCACAGACCCTTTGTGGTATAGTAAAGAAACACTCTGATCCGAAAAATCATGCAAGCCATTCTTCAGAAAATCACGGTCTCTTTCCGCTATCCGGTTCTCTTTACCCATCGCGTTTTCGCCACGGAAAACCAAGCGTTGTTACGCACTTTAACAAACCGTCGGCAAACCTGTAAAGCCCGCGTCTTAATGGTCGTCGACAGCGGTCTCGCCCAAGCCACGCCGGGACTCGTTCGCAAAGCGGAACGCTATTTCCGGATGCACCGTGCGACGCTCGAACTCGTCCGACCGCCCTTGATCGTGCCGGGCGGCGAGAACGCCAAGAACGGCTGGAATAGTGTCCGCGAAATTATGACCGCTGCGGGCGCGGCCCACCTTGATCGGCATAGCTACGTCGTCGCTGTCGGCGGCGGCAGCATACTCGATATGGTCGGTTTCGCGGCCTCGCTCGTCCACCGCGGCTTGCGTTTCGTGCGCATCCCGACCACCGTACTCTCGCAGAACGACGCGGGCGTAGGCGTCAAAAACGGCATGAACGATAGCGGCGCCAAAAATTTCGCGGGCACCTTCGCGCCACCCTATGCCGTAATCGATGATTTCGATTTCCTCAAAACACTGCCTCAGCGCGAATGGGTCGGCGGCATAGCCGAGGCGTTTAAAGTCGCGATCATTCAAGACAAGTCGTTTTTCAGTTACCTCTGCACGCACGCTGCGGCGCTGCGCGAACGTGATCAGGCCGTCATGGAGAAGGTGGTGAGCAAAACCGCCGCACTCCATTTGAGCCACATCGCCTCATCGGGCGATCCGTTCGAGTTCGGCAGCGCCCGCCCGCTCGATTTCGGTCACTGGGCCGCACACCGTCTTGAACTCATGTCCAATTTCACGCTCGGACATGGTCCAGCCGTCGCCATCGGCATCGCCCTCGACAGCACCTACGCCATGCTGAAGAAACTCATCGTACCCGCCGACCGCGATGCCATCATCCAAGGGCTCGCCGATTGCGGATTGCCCGTATGGTCGCCTTTGCTGGAACGTGCCGATGCGTCCGGCGAACCGGATGTGCTCACCGGTCTCGAACAGTTCCGCGAGCATCTCGGCGGCCGACTTTGCATTACGCTGCCATGCCCCCTCGGCGCCAAGCGCGATGTCCACGCCATGAACCTCGCCAAGATCAAGAAAGCGATCCGTCTTCTGCGTCCGCAACAACACGTCCTTCCTCTCGCAAAATAAGGAGATCCACATGATGAGACGAACCGTTTTCACATCGCTACTGGCTGTCCTGTTTTCTTCATTCGGATTCGCGTCTGACGAGACGCCGAACGACCTTCAGCTCGTCCTGCTGATCGGCCAGTCCAACATGGCCGGGCGCGGGAAGGTGACGCCCGCCGACCAACAGACAAATCCGCGTATCTTCATGCTCGATAAGGCGTGCGCTTGGGTGCCCGCTAAAGACCCCGTACACTTCGACAAGCCTAAAATCGCGGGAGTCGGACTCTGCTCGGAATTCGCGCGCTGCTTCGCCAGACAAGAGCCGAACGCCAACATCGGCCTGATCCCCTGCGCGTTTGGCGGGACGACGCTGGATCAGTGGAAACCCGGCTGTGCGCTCTATACCAATGCCGTGGCTCGCACGCGCGTCGCTCTGCAGCGCGGAAAGCTCGTCGCCATTTTGTGGCATCAGGGAGAAGGGGACAGCGCCGCAAAAAACAGAGCCACCTATCCCGCACGCTTCGCCGTTCTGATCAACCAGTTGCGGCACGGTCTGGATGCCAATGACGTGCCGGTCATCGTCGGCGAGCTCGGCGCCTCGTATAATGCGGGTTACGCGCCCTTTAACGCGATGTTGCCGCAGGTCACCAACGCCGTGCCTTGCAGTGCGCTCGTATCCTCGGAAGGTCTTGGCTCAAACCCGGACAAGGTTCACTTTTCTGCGGACGCGCTACGCGTTTTTGGAAAACGCTATTATACCGCGTTCATGAACCTGAAAAAGGACAGCGTTCAACGTTCAGCGCTCAATCATGGCGACCGCTAAACAAATGCTCTGGTGGGGACGTTTCGATCCCGCCTATTCCCGCAACGGCGTGGCGCGCCAACACCTCGCCGCGTTAGGCTGGACGCTTCGCGACTTTTATCCGAAGTTCTGCATGACTGGCGACATCGAAGCGGCGTTTCGTCGGATACCGAAGCCGGAACTGGTTTGGGTCCCGTGTTTCCGTCAGCGCGATCTTGCGGCTGCGCGCCGTTGGTGCGACCGTCGGAACGTGCCGCTCATTTTCGATCCGCTCATCAGCGCCTACGACAAGCAGGTCTGGGAGCGTTTCAAGTTCAAAGACGGCAGTCCTGCGGCGCATAAGCTCTTAACGTGGGAGCGCGGGCTTTTCGCCAAAGCCGATCTCGTGATCGCCGATACCCCGTGCCACGCCCGCTTTTTTTCTGAAACGCTGGGGGTATCTCGGGAACGCGTCCGCGTGGTCTATGTGGGCGCTGACGAATCGCTGTTCCGCCCCGCGCCCGACCGTGTTCCCGATTCACCGCTTCAGGCGCTTTTTTACGGCAGTTTCATTCCTTTGCACGGCGCGATGACGATCATCGAAGCCGCCCGGATTTATCAAGGCCCCCCCGTCCGCTGGCACCTCCTCGGCGAAGGTCCGACGAAGACGGCGTGTAAGACGGCGGCCGCCGGTTTGAGCAATGTCTTTTTCGAAGATCCGATTCCTTATGCTCAATTACCCGCACGCATCCATCGCGCGGGCATCCTGCTCGGCATATTCGGCACGACGCAAAAAGCCGGGAGGGTTATCCCGAACAAAGTGTTCCAAGCCCTTGCCGCCGGTCGGCCGATCATCACGCGCGCATCCGAAGCCTATCCGCAAGAAGTCCGCGAGTCCAAAGCCGTGGCCTTGATAACGCCCGGAGATCCGCAAGCCCTCGCGGCGCAGGTGGCAGAATGGGCAACCGAAAGCAGCCGCTTACCTGAGCGGGGCCAGGCGGCCGACACGCTTTACCAGTCAACTTTTTCAGCCGCGCTGATTACGCGTCAACTTCGTCAAGCGCTCGCCTCTCTCTCTCAGTAGCATATCGCGCAAAAGGGGACCTCCCTTGTCTCGACCGTTCTTCAAACGCGTCTTCACCGATCCCCCGCAATAGATCAGCGTTTCAACCCGGCCGGGCGAGAAAGACACTGCGGCGAAAACTGGAGACTTCCCAACGCTTGCGCATACTTGTATGATGACGGCCTTTTCCTTATTTATGGTAGGAGGAGTTAATGATGCGCATTCTCATGGTCGACAACATGCAGCTCCGCCAGTACGGCAATTTGAAGATGGGGCCCGGCCGCAAACTCGTTTGCGGTGCCATTCGCGACAACCATAGACTGGCCGAATTCAGCGACCGTGATATCGCGCGTTATCTTGCGCCGTTTGGCATCCGCAAAATCGGCGGCCATCTGGCGAACAAGAAACTGATTCAAACAGCCAGAAATTTTAAGCCGGATCTGCTTTTTATCGGTCACTGCGACTACATCCGCAACTGGGCCCTTGACGAGATCCGCGCGTTCCTGCCGAAAATTCGCATGGCGCACTTCAACATCGACCCGATTTGGATGGATTGGCACATTCAGCAGATTCAGGAGCGCATGTATTCTACGGACGCGATTTTCGTGACAACCGGCGGAGATGCCCTAAAGCAGTTCTGCACCGGTAAAAACGTCGTTGCCTATATGCCGAACCCTTCGGACCCATCCATGGAGATTGAGGACAATTCGAAAAAAACGACATTCGCGCGTGACCTGCTTTTCTGCGGCAAGGAGATTGCGGGCGATGACCGTAATGATTTCCTGCGCACGTTGGAAAACGATCTGAAGGGTAAACTGCGTTTCGATATCTTCGGCATGTTCGGCAAACCTCCGGTATGGGGCGCGAACTACGAAAAAGCCTTGGCTGAAAGCAAAATGGCGCTCAATCTGAATCGCAAAGAAGAATGGCCGCTATATTCTTCCGACCGCATCGCGCATCTCATGGGCAATGGCCTGCTGACCTTCTTGAGCGACCGCGGCAACATGCAGAAGTTTTTCAGTGACCGCGAAACCGTCTTTTTCCACGATCTCGGCGACTTGCGGGAAAAGATCCTTTATTACCAAGGTCACGATGACGAACGTCAGACCGTCGCCGCCGCAGGCCGCACGCGTTATCATCAGCTGTTCAGCGGCCGCCGAACGCTGAAATTCATGATTGAAACACTCCTTAACGAACCCTACTCCGAAGCTTACGAATGGTCGGATCAAGTGTATCGGTAAGGTCGCAGGCCATCTCCCTCGTTCAGGCAAGCGGAGCGCTTTATTCTGAGCGCGCCCGATTCATTATCTCCATGCCTCCTGTACCCATTTCACGGGAGGGAGGCTCTTATAGAACTTCTTATACCAAGGCGATTCCCATTCGCCTTTGGCGAGCTCCTCCGGCGCAGGATGTCCGGTACAAACCACGATCTTCGCGTCTTTGAACTGTCGAGGCTGCATAAACAACCGCAACGGCCAAGGGTGCATGCAATGGACCTTAAACTGCTTAATCCACCCGTCAGGCCAGAAATCCATGCTTTTGATCGTGTTTGAGATAAACGTCTGCGAATTGCTGTATGTGTCACGCATCGCCTGCGGATCCGCCAACAGTCGTTCAAGGACGTCGGGATGCGACCCCGCCTTAAAACGGAAAAC
>CAZTDL010000141.1:0-8989 GCA_964612775.1 uncultured Lentisphaeraceae bacterium | reverse complement strand
ATTCTTGGTCATCCCGCCCGGTCTGGCCCCAAGGCATGGTCGCTTATCCCGATTTCAGCGCGGCCATTCCCAAACATTTCGATTGGTCACAGTGGCTGGGACCGGCCGAGAAACGTCCCTATGCCGACGTCTGGCCAAAGAACTTTCCCTATCCCGAGATGTCCTTAAACTGGACCGGCCGCGCCGTATTCCATCCTTTCAATTTTCGCGGCTGGACAGCATTCGGAACGGGGTCTCTGGGCGACATGGGGTGCCACCGTGCCAATACGGTTTACCGCGCGCTCAAACTGCGTTACCCCACCCGCGTGGCGGTCACCTGCACACGGAAGTACGAAATGTCCTTTCCTCTCGGGTGCATCGCGACCTACGACTATCCTGCACGTGCGGGTTTCCCAGAACTCCGCTACATCTGGTATGACGGCGGATTACGTCCGCCCGCGCCAAAGCAGTTGGCGGGAAAACCGCTGCCGATCGAGGGCACGCTTTACGTCGGCGACAAAGGCATCATTCTCGAAGATGCCGCCCAAGCCGAAAAACCGCCCCTGATTCTCGATGCGGCGCTTGCGGTGAAAGCGGAGAGCATTCCCAAGCAACTGGTGCGGCGCGGCGGAACGATGCCGGAATGGCTGGAGGCCTGTAAAGGCAAGGGGCCCGCAGGTTGTGATTTCGAATGGGCCGTACCTCTCACGGAATTCGTCCTTTTGGGCAACCTCGCCATGCAAACCGGTAAGTCTGTCGAGTTCAACCCCGACACGCTGCGAATCGCCAACAATCCGGAAGCCGAGGCTTTGATCCGGCAACCGTATCACAATGGATGGGCACTCACCGCATAATCTGCACAATGCCTGTAATGAATTCAAACGGCCGAACAATTGGAAAGGGGAAAAGATGAAGGACATATGGAGGATGATCGCGCTGGGCACACTCTTGGCTTGCCAAGGTTGCCGCACGACGGACACGGGTTTTGTGCCGCTTTTCAACGGACACGACCTGACCGGGTGGCAGGGTGCCACAAACCTGTTCACGGTTCAAAACGGCATTCTCAGCTTCGTGGAAGGCGAGAAAAATTTCGGTAATTTGATGTCCGAAAAACAATATTCGGACTTCATCTTTCGGTTCGAATTCAAGTTGCCCCCGAACGGGAACAACGGACTGGCCATCCGCGTTTCGGACATCGCCAAGGACGCCGCATATTACGGGATGGAAATCCAGATTCTGGACGACACCGGCGACAAAAAACAGCACCTCAAGCCCTATCAGTATCACGGTTCGATATACGGCGTCGCCGCGGCACAGAAGGGTTTTTTGAAACCGGTCGGCGAGTGGAACAGCGAAGAGGTTCGGGTGATCGATTCACGTATCACCGTGATTCTCAACGGGCACTTGATCAACGATACGGACATCAAGGGCATAACCACAACGCCTGACGGAAAAGCGCACCCCGGATTACATAATTCAAAGGGATATATCGGCTTTCTGGGGCACACCATGCCTGTGCAGTTCCGGAATATCCGCATCAAGGACCTCAGCAAATAATCCGCGCCGTCAACGTAAAACGCGACAGGCACGCGCCGCATGACGATCCTGCTGACACGTGCCTGCCGTTTTCAGATGATGTGCCTTCTATTAGAACGCCTTCTTATAGATCTCAAGAATCTCTGCGGGATTCGTCTTGCGCGGATTGCCGCCCGTACAGACATCGTTGAAAGCACTCTTTGAAAGTGCGGGAAGATCCGTCTCCTTAACACCAATCTCATGCAGCCGCTGCGGGATCCCGACATCCGACGAAAGCTTACGCACGGCTTCAATTGCGGCTTCAGCCGCCTGTTCGATCGTCATTTCTCCGATCTCCACCCCCATCGCCTTCGCGATCTCCCGATATTTCGCCTTAGCGGCCGGGGCGTTGTATTCCATCACAAACGGCAACAGTAAGGCGTTGGCAACGCCATGAGGCGTATCGTAGAACGCGCCCAACGGATGGGCCATGGAATGCACGATACCGAGCCCGACGTTGGAGAAACCCATCCCGGCCGTATATTGGGCTAAAGCCATGCCTTCGCGGGCGGCGACATTCTTCCCTTCCGCGACAGCCGTGCGAAGGTGTTTCGCAATCAGACGGATCGCCTCAAGATGCATCATATCGGTCATTCCCCAAGCGCCCTTCGTGATATAACCTTCGATCGCGTGCGTCAGCGCATCCATGCCCGTCGACGCCGTAACCGACTTGGGCAAACCCATCATCAACTCGGCATCGACCACCGCGACGACAGGAATATCCTTCGGATCGACGCAGACCATCTTTTTGCGGTTTTCCTCGTCAGTAATGACATAGTTAATCGTCACTTCGGCGGCCGTTCCCGCCGTTGTCGGCAAAGCGATAATCGGAACTGAACGATTCCTTGTCAGAGCCGCACCTTCCAACGAACGGACATCAGCGAAAGACGGATTCGCCGCCACAATGCCGACGCCTTTGGCCGTATCGATGGCCGACCCCCCGCCGATGGCGACCAAACAATCGGCGCCGGCGGCCTTGAATGCCGACACGCCGTCCGTGACATTCCGTATCGAAGGATTCGCCTTCAGGCCTGAAAACACCTCATAAGCGATTCCAGCCTTATCCAGGACGGCAGTCACCTCTTGCGCGACACCGATCTTTAACAGTGCGGGATCGGTGACGACGAGAACTTTTTTAAAACCGCGATTTTTGATTTCGTCGGCAATCACCGAACGACATCCGCATCCGAAATACGATGTTTCATTCAGAATCATACGATTCATGGCTATGCTCCTTTTTATCAAAACGCGGACGGCGCACGGCACGTCCGGAAGATTGATCTCGTATACTACACCTCCATTCCGTGAAGTTCAAATCGCAAAACGGACTGAAGAAGCCGATGCGCCTATCGCCGGCGTAAACATTTCGTTCCGATTTTTCGCGCGCGCGCGTCTCGATATCCGCCCGTGGCCGCACTGAAAGTCTGACGGAAAAGCACGCCGAGACGGGGAACACTGTTGAATCCGCAATCTTTCGCGATGATCCAAGAACAATAACGCCGAACCTTTCGGAGAAGTGGTTCCGCAGACGGTCCGTTTGCCGATATAGAAAAAGACGAGCCCGCGAAGAATTTCGAATGCGCGTTTTTCATAATGATATTGCGCATTTATCACTATACGCGATGTTCTTTTTTTGAAACCATACTCGATATTAATAACTTATGTAACGCCGGGGAATCTGAAGGGTCTTGTTTTGATGGGTAAACGCTTGTTCTGGGGAAGATGAAATGATACGCATTCCGCTCATGTTACGCCGCGCCGTTGTTTTGACGTCCATGCTCGCGTTGTGCGGCTCGATCTGTGCTGAAAACGCAACGGTCATAACCGCCGATCATAACAACAGGGCCTCCCGAAAAACATATGCGCTCCAGCGCGTTGGCCCGGAAGTGCTGCGCTTGACGGTTCCCCTCAACGACATTCGTTCCGATGCCAAATATATGGACATTCAAGCCGACTTCGCGACCGCGAAAAAAGGCGACGACGGCTATTGGGTGTTCCCTCGCGGAGTCTATGGCACATTCAGGCTCGAAAAAGGCGCCTATGCGGATTACGCGATGATTCCCGTCTACGGCATGAAAACACCAACCCGCACCTTCGTGGCGATCGTGAACGGCATGAACTATGAATACAAGCTGCGGCTGGAAATCACAAACGGGATCTATACGCTTTCCCAGAGATACCTGATCGACGAGATCGGCTGCGCCCCTTACGAGGACATCACCGTCGACTTCCACATGCTCGCGGGCGACGACGCGAATTATTCGGGCATGGCGCGGACCTACCGGAAATATCAGCTTGAGCGCGGGGCCGTCCATTCGATCAAAGACCGCATCGCAAGCGGAAATGCGCCTTGTCTCGCGTCTTTGTGCGACGCGCTCCCGGTGCGTATGGCCCATGCGGGCAAATCGTATAAAGACACCCAAAACACGGACTATACGGCGGCGACCGAACTCCCGGTAAACACCTACCTGACGTTCGATGGCGCGAAAGAGGTGGTGTCAAAAATCAAGGAAGCGGGCATCGACAAACTGGCGATCTGCGTCGCCGGTTGGCAAACCGGCGGATACGACGGCCGTCGCCCCCAGACCTTTCCGGTCACAGAAGGCGCGGGAGGCGAAGCCAAGTTGCGCGAGTATATCCGGTTCGCCCAATCGCTCGGCTTCGTGATCGACGGACATTCGAACTTCACCGACGCGTTTGCCGTCTCGCCCATGTGGAACACGAACCTCGTCTGCAAGAAATCCGACGGCTCTCTGGCCGTCAACGGTTTCTGGTCAGGGGGCAAAGCCTACAATCTCTGTCCGCGCAACGCTTGGGAAACATTTTATCCTTCAGACATCAGAAAAATCGGCGCGCTGGGATTCCGCGGCGCGCATTACATCGATGTGTTCTCCGCCACGCGTCCCTATGCCTGCACCGATCCGGCGCATCCGTGCAACCGCAAAGAGGCGGGCAACTATCAGAAAAAGATGCTGCACGCGGCCAGGGAGATCTTCGGCGGCGCGGCTTCGGAATGCGGCTGGGACCATGTCGCAGGCGAGTTGGACTACATCAACTACACGGCCCGCCACATGCTCACTTTCTATGCCAAGAACAAGAAGCCCGAACCGGTCGACGGCGTGGTCCCTTTTTGGGAAATCGTTTATCACGGCATCATTTTGTCCAACCCGGACAAAATCACCCAAAACAAGCTGGACGCCGTCAATGCCTTGCGGTTAGTCGAGTTCGGCGGACGCCCGATTTTCTACAGCGCGACCCTGAGAAACATTCCCGATTTGAAGGCCGCGTATGACGCCTTCAAGCCGCTCCGCCACCTGCAGAAAGAATTCATGCAGTCGCACGAATTTCTCGCCAAAGACGTCGCGCGGATCGTGTACTCGGACGGCAGCGAGATCGTTTGCAACTATACCGGCAAGGACTTCGTCTACAAAGGCAAAAGCGTCAAGCCGGTTTCATACGAACTGTATCGAATAGAAGGGAAAGGAAGAGAACGATGAAAAGAATGCATTGGCTGGGGCTGTTCGCTGTTTTCTGCGCGTGCCGAACGATGGCCGTGCAGGTTGAGCTGACGCTGACGTTCAAAGATAAGCATGTTGAAAAAAAGACCGTCGCCCTCGCGCCCGATGCCAAGGGCCTCATGGCGCTGACGGTCAAGCGGAGCGAGCTTCCCGCCGAACTCGTGTCGGTCGAAATCATGCCCGAGTTCTCCACGGCCAAGACCGGCGAAGCCGGTTATTTCGTCATGCCCAACGGGCACCTCGGTTCCTTCCATGAGACGAACGGTGTCGAGAAACTCTCCGCCAGTTGCATGCCCATGTTCGGCATGAAGACGCCCCGCATGACCTTTGCGGCGGTCGTCACCGGCATGCCCTACAACTATTCCCTGATTGCCCGCGCAACAAAGGGCGTATACACCGTCAGTCCCGTTTTTGACCGCGGTCTGGACAACCCCTACGAAGACATCGCCATCACCTATTATCCTCTGACCGGCAGCGAGGCGAATTATGCCGGCATGGCGCGGGTGTACCGCAACTATCAGCTCAACCGCAAGGCGTGCGTGCCGCTCAGGGAACGGGTCAAGAAGAGTCCAGAACTGGCCTATGCCGCCCGCTATCCCGAAGTCCGCATCCGGCAGGGATGGAAACCCGTGCCCAGCCCTGTGCCCGACCAGACGGTCAAGGACGAGCCTCCGATGAAGGCGATGGTGACGTTCGACCGCGTGGGCGACATCGCGGACGAATTCAAAAAACAGGGCGTCGCCGGCGCGGAGATCTGTCTGGTCGGCTGGAACCAGAAAGGCCACGACGGACGCTGGCCCCAAATCTTCCCGGTCGAAGAAGGCCTCGGCGGCGAAGACAAACTCCGGGCGGTGATCAAGAAAGCGCAGGGGTTGGGGTATCAGATCGTCGGGCACGGCAACCATTACGACGCTTATCTGATTGCCGACTGTTGGGACGGTGAATACATTATCAAGAATCCAGACGGCAGAATCCCCAGCACAAAAACCACGTGGGGCGGCGGGCGCATGTATAGCGTCTGCCCACAGCGCGCCTACGAGCGTTTTGCCGTCAAAGATATGCCGATGGTCGCGACCCTCGGCTTCCGGGGACTGTACTATCTGGACGTGTTCTCCTGCGTACGTCAGCGGATCTGTGGCGACCCGCGCCATCCGTTGAACGAACGGCAATCCGGTTTTTACATCGACCAGATCATGAAGCTCAGCAAAGAGACCTTCGGCGGCATCTCGTCGGAAGGTCCCTACGATTTCTGCTGCGGCAACCTCGATTACGCCCTGTATGTTTCCTTCGATAAGCCTAACCAGCCGCTGCCGAAAATGGTGGACCGTCTCATCCCGATTTGGCAACTGGTCTACAACGGCATCATCATGAGCAATCCGTTCACCACGACCGTCAACTACACGGCTCAAGATCGGACTTCTCAACTGAAGCTGATTGAATTCAACGGCCGTCCCATCTTTTATTTTTATTCCAAATTCTTGAGTAACGGCAAGAACTGGATGGGCGACGGCGACCTCGGCTGCGCGACCGATGAGGAACTTCGGAGCAGCGTCGCCAAACTCAAGCAAGGCCAGGACGAATTCGCGGGACTGACACAGCTTCAGCTCGAATTCATGGAGCAGCACGAACAGCTCGCGCCGCAGGTCTTCCGCACCGCATTCTCAGACGGTTCGGAGATCATCACCAACTACGGCGAGACCGAGCACCTTTACAAAGGGCAGTCAATACAGCCGAAGGGCTACCGGCTGATCCGGTGAAGGGATGCTGCGGAAGGGGACAAGCGCCGGTTTACCCGGACGACAGATGCAAAGGAAGGAGAGAAAGTCGAACAATGGCCATTTTGCGGAAACAGATGCGGATGATGTCGGGGGCGGGTGCTGTTGTGTATGCCTGCCTGGGGCTGTGCGCCTGTAGGGTTTGCATGATGAACGACGTGTCGGTCTATAGGCCGGAGGTCATCCCCGTTGAAAGCGGCGCGATTCAAAACGCTGGAGCGGGCACCGAGATTTGGAATGGCGGACCGGCGGACGGCGTGACAAATCTGGTGCGCTATGCGGTGCGCATCAGTCCGTATTCAGCAAACGCGATGATCCGCGTGGGCTGGGACGCGTATGAAAGCGGCCTCGGCGAATATCATTTCGAAAAGATGGATTCGATTTTCGCGCGCTGTCTGAAATACGGCCAGAAACTCAATCTTGCCTGTTTTGTGACAAGCAACGCGGGCACGAAACAGAAAATTGACGACGCGTCCTGCTGCTATCCCGCGTATGTTCACGAAGCCATGCAGCGCAGTACCCAAAAGGATGTGTGGTCAACGCGCTTTGGCTGAACAAGCAGAAGCATTGGGAACCGAACTTCGAGAATCCCTATTTCTTCGAACGGTATAATGCCCTGCTCAAAGCGTTCGCCGAATATCTGGAACGCCCCATTTCCGCAGACGGCAAAACGGTGCCCCGCAAGAAGCTGGTGCGCTGCATCGAAATGCGCCACTTCGGATTCTGGGGCGAGGGTGCATATCCGAAACATCTGATACCGTCTGACTCCGCCAGCCTCATCCGTTTCGCCGACGCTTTTGTGCGGCATTTCCCCGACATTCGGCTGATCGTTCCCACGAACGGCATGCGCTTCTCGCCGATCTATGACGCGCTTCAAGACTACCACTTCCATCTGCTGACCCTTCGGAATCAGGCGGGGCTGGCGGGCACGTTCCGCGACAACTGGGGAGACAACGAGACGCGATACCAGGGGTTGTATTACTCGGCGAACCGTTACGAAAAGAACGGCGTCAAAATGTTCGAGTTGCTTCGCGACCGATGGAAAAACGCGCCGCTGGTGGGCGAACCGGGACGATGGGGACCGACCGCGGACGGTTTTCATCCGTACCGGAACCTTTGCGACCAAGCCGCCTACCTGCATCCGGCCGTTGTCCGGAACTGCAATGTCAGCACGGGCCGGAGCGACACGAGTCTTTCCGACTATTCGATCATGAACGATCCCAAGGCGCTGGCGACCTTCCACCGCTTTTACGCGCTCATTGGTTTCCGCTACGTGATTTCCGAAGCCCGCGTGGCGCGAGAGGGCGGCAGCCTGGAAATCCGGACTGATTGGAAGAACATCGGACTCGCCCCGACCTATGACGCGTGGAAGATCCGTTATTATCTGGAAGATGAATCTGGAAAAGAGGTGTGGAGCGGCACATCGACGCTCGATCTGCGCACGGTCCTTCCGGATACGCAGGTCGCGCCCGGATCGCTCAACGGCGTTGTCATGTCTCATGCGGATCACTTTAAAAATGTGCCTGAAAACGGAAAGCTCCTGCTACAGATCGTCGACCCGGATAACATTTCGTTGCCCTTGGCGCTCAGTATCAAAGGGCGTACCGACAAGGGGGCTTATCCGTTGACGCCATAACATGCCAAAAAGGGAGAGAGACAGTGTCAATCATGAACGCGAATCAAGAATGGCTCGTTCTGGGCATTCTGCTCATCGGCTTTGGCGCGCAAGCCTCAGACTATTATGTGGACGCCGAAGGCGGCCACGATGGGCAGCCCGGCACATCCGAAAAACTTGCGTGGCAGACCCTCGAGCGCGTGAACTCGGCGCAACTCAAACCGGGAGACAACGTACGCTTTAAGTGCGGGCAAGTCTGGCGCGGGAGTCTAACCTTGCAGCCGGGGACGAAAGACGCCCCCGTCACGTATACCTCCTATCCGGGAACCGGCAAGAACGCAGAGTGGAAACCCAGAATCATCCGCAGCGTCGATTTAACCGATCCCGCGTTCTGGCAGCCTGCGGGCCGGAATATCTGGAAGACGCTTCCGGTCTCAAACGGGGCCGACGGGCGCGCCGTCAGCATCAGCGCCGATGTGGGCAACATCGTTTTGGCGAACAAGGGCGAAGATAAAAAACGGGCGGCC
>CAZTDL010000140.1:0-9004 GCA_964612775.1 uncultured Lentisphaeraceae bacterium | reverse complement strand
CCTCGGGCGGACTGATCGATTACGGGCTGATTGACGGACTGCCTCAAACGGCGACATGGGCCACCATCGGCTTTAACGATTCTTCATGGCCCCAGGCAAAAGGCCCCTTCGGGTACGACCGCGCCGCGACTTCCACTTACCCCTTGGGGACCAATCTGTCCAGTCAAGTCTACGGGATCGCCGCCTGCATCTATACGCGCACGCTTTTTTCTGCCACAGCGGCCGAAGCAGCCGCCAGCGAACCGTTACAGCTCGTGATCGGTTACGACGATGCCATCATCGTCTACCTGAACGGTCGGGAAGTGGCACGCCGCAACGTCGGCACCGCAAATACGATCACGCCGTACAACACGCTGGCAACAACGAGCCACAGTGCCAGCGGTGACGGCGGCGTGGCCGAAACCCTGACGATAGGCGCGGCCAACTCACTGCTTTCAGGAGGCGACAACGTCCTGTCGGTCCAGATTCACAATAACTTGCTGACCAGTTCCGATCTGATCGGCTGCGTGACGCTGTCCACGACAGGAGCCTCCGCACGCACATTGGCGCGTCCCGAAGACGAAGGACGTTTCTTCATCGGCACGAGTGAGCCGCAAGAAACGGGCGGAGGCGAGGACGGCAATGAAACAGACGTGGACCTCGAAGAGGATTCGCCGGACTCCGAAGGCGATTGGATTGAACTGTACAATTCGGGCAACGAGGCGGTAAATCTCACCGGGTGGTCATTGACCGACGACGCGGACAAGCCCCGCAAATGGTATTTTCCAGCAGGCAGCAGCATCGCCGCAAACGGCTATCTGGTTATCATGGCGACCGGTTTCGACGTGGGCCCGCTCAACGGCGCAACCTATCTGCACACGAACTTCAAACTTGCCTCAAGCGGCGAGTACGTGGGACTGGTCGATTCGTCGGGCCTGATCGCAAGCGAGATCGCACCGGCCATACCCGCCCAGAGTTACTTCCACACCTATGCGCGAAACGGGTTAGGGCTCTATGGGTTCTCCGATACCGCCACCCCGGGCGCTGCAAACGCGGGAACCTTCTTCTCCGCCATTACGACGCCACCGGTTTTCAGCCACTCGGGTGGCTTCTACGCGTCGGGCTTTTCGCTGCAGTTGGCCGCGCCGGACAGCGATGCGGTCATCCGCTATACCCTGAACGGCAGCGAACCGTCTGAAACAAACGCGCTCTACAGCGTTCCTCTTTCCATTACAGCCAACACGTCGGTGCGGGCTCGTTGCTTCAAAGCGGGCGAAGTGCCCTCCGTTGTCCGCACCCACAACTACCTCGTCGGACAGTCCGCAGCCTGTCAATCAATCCCCGCCATGTGTTTTACGGCCGACCCCGTATTAGGCCTTTACGGGCCGAACGCCAGCGGGGGCCCCTCGAACGGCGAAGGCCTCTTCGCTATTAAGGGCGGTGCTTACACCAACACAGGCAATCAGAAAATATGGAGCTCTTTCGGAGACATGAGCGCATTCAACATGCCGTCGCTTTACGGACGCTGCGCCGAACGGTCTGCCTGTTTCGAATATTTTCCCACCAACGGGGTACCGCTGCGTACAGATCTCGGGCTCCGTCTTTCTAGCAGCGGATGGTCTCGCCCGCAACTGGTGCTGAGCGATAAGCCAACGAATCCCTTCACCATCAATGCCACGCAAAAACCCTCATTCAACATTTTCTTCCGGGGCGAATTGGGCGAATCGTCGCAGGATTACGCGTTCTTTCCCGAAAGCAAAATCACGAAGTTTGAGGATCTGCGCATCCGCGCCGGAAAAAACGACATCAGAAATCCCTTTGTTCTCGACGAGCTCATGCGGCGGCTTTTCATTGGAACCGGGCAGCAAGGCTCCATCGGGACGTTCGTGTCCGTCTACATCAACGGGGTTTGGAAGGGCTATTTCAACCTCTGTGAACACCTAAGACAGTCTTTCATGCAACAGCACCACAACAGTGCCGCCACGTGGGACGTTCAGCAGGTCAGCGCGTTTGCAAGCGGCGACGCCTTCCACTGGAAAAACACGATCGCTTATCTGCGCACCAACACCCTTTCGAATGCGGTCGCCTATCAAGGCGTTCAGGACTATTTGGATATCGACAATATCATCGATTATTTGTTGGTCAACATCTATGGCGCGACATCGGACTGGCCGCACAACAACTGGGTGGCCGCCCGTGAACGCTCCGCAGCCGGCCGTTGGCGGTTTTATATGTGGGATGCCGAAGGCGGACTCGGCGGGTTTGGCCGAACAACCATCCATGACATTTTCATCGGCGACAAAAACGGCGATGGCGTGACAGACACCGGAGAAACTTATCTTAATATTGGTTCTTCGGCTAAGACAACAACAGCGCTCGATATCCGCGTTGTCTATACGTTGCTCGTCAGTTCGCCCGAATTTCTTCTTCGCTTTGCGGACCGAATTCAGAAACACTTCTTCCATGGAGGTTGCTTGACGCGTGCGAGCATGGAGGCCATTCATTTCCGCCTTTGCGACCAGATCAACCCGATCATGAAAGAAACCATCAACGAGTATGTAAAACAGGCCTTCTATACCAACTGGATACAGTCTTCGGTACGACGGGAAATTGTCTTTGGACAGTTTGCCAAATATGGGCTCTGGCCCTCCACGCTGGCTCCGGAATTCAGCCAGCACGGTGGCGAGACGGCCACCAATGCCTGGATCACGATCACGAACCCTAACGCGACAGGCGACATCTATTGGACCACAAACGGCTTCGACCCCCGCGCCTTGGGCGGCGCAAGCGTGGGCACACGTTACACAACACCTCTCCGTTTTTCCGAGACCGCCACGCTCAAGGCGCGTGTGCTCAGCGCCGCAGGCGAATGGAGTCCGCTTCAGGAGGCCACGTTTTGTGTGGCCTTGAACGTCCCGACCTTCCTGCCCTCTGGAAATGCCGACTGGACCGTCAACGCAAACTGGAGCACCGATCCGCAATCCTATCCCAACGGCCTCGCCGCAACAGCTCAAATCAACGCACCGGCCTCGGCCAACCGCGAGGCCAACCTGCGCGCTCCCGTCATGATCGGCTCGCTGACATTCAACCAAGACGACACGCCTTACCGTAACAAAATCAGCGACAGCGGATCAACCAACTCACTGACTTTTCAGACAACCAACATGACAGCCACCCTGACCGTCAACGGAAGCGGCACGGGATACGCCGAATTGGAAATCGACTCAGATGTCATCCTGTCCTCTGACCTGACGCTAAAAATAAACAATCCAACCGGCAACGACAGTTACGGCGCATTGCGCCTCAAGGCCAACTGGCGCGGTCCGGGAGGTCTCGTCAAAGAAGGCCTCGGCCGGGCCGTATTGACAGGTGACAGCAAATCATACACAGGGCCCACCGTGATCAATCAAGGCGTGCTCCAGTTCACACAACCCGCGAATCCTGAACAAAGCGTATCTCTTACGGTCAACCCGGGCGGCCAGCTGCGCTTGACCTCGGCCGGCACCGTGGGCGAGCCACGCTATTACAGCTTTGGCGGCGACATCACGCTAAACAGCCTTGGACGCGGCGGCCCTCTTCCCGACGTGAGCGGCCTAGGCGTCTCAGGGGCCCTGCGCTACGAACCGGAGTCGAATGACAGCACGGCCGTCATCACGAACCGCATTGTCTTCACCGGACCTTCCGCCATTCATGTTGAAAACACCCGCAACACGCTGGAATTGACCAGCCCGCTGTCCGGCACCTACGGCTTCACAAAAACCGGCGGCGGCAACCTTATCCTGCCGGGCTTCAGCAACGGCTATTCCGTTCCGGTTTGCGTCAGTAACGGCACACTCACGGTGCATGGCCGTCTGGTTTCGCCCGTCGAGGTCGCAGCCGGCGCGACACTCGCCGGCTGCGGCAAGGTCGGTCCTCTCCATGGGGACGGCACGGTCGCCCTGGACCGTACGATCTTCTCCGCATCCGCCGCCATAGGGCTCAACTACGCCTTTGTTTTCACAGCGAACGCCCCTTCATATGGGAACGGCACGGCGAGCGGAAATTCCGTCCTGCGACTCGGTTCCATCTATCAAGGTCCGGCGGCGTCTCTGATGGACATTTATCTGGAGACGCCTGTTCTGTCGGCCGGAGCTCGCCTGCGCGGCGGCTTCTTTGTCGAATGCGGAAACGGGTTGGCGGGTTTTCTCGCAAACGCCATCGTGCGTTTTTTCGAACCCAGCGCCAGCGGCAGCCGGAGTTTCGCCGGACGACTCTACGAACCTTACTCGGGCACGCTTCCGCTCACGATCACAGCGATGCCCGATTCAGCGGATTTCGGTGACGGACCGCGCCAAGGGCAAGTGATGGAAATTCGCGTAGCGGGCTCTCCCGTGAGCTTCAGCGAGTGGCTGCTCCTTAATAATTTCCCGTCTCCGGAAGACTTGGCAAATCCGCTCGTAGCCGATCCGGTGGCCACCCCCTACGGCGGCCATACGCCCAACCTGCTCAGGTACGCATTCGACATCGCCCACGACGAACCGGAAACGGGAAAACTCCCTTGTTTTTCGATTCAAGACGGCACGCCGATCTACCGGTTGCGCTATGATCCCGGAAAAAGCGACCTCACGTATCTGCTCGAAGCATCGTCGTCTTTGACGGGCGGTTGGACGCGCGTGCTGTTTGACTCGCGCAATGCCGGAAACATTCTGCCGGATTGGGACGGCGAAACGCTCTCCGTGACGGACACAAGCTTCAGCCCCGCCGTTACCCCGGCGCAGTTCTACCGTTTACGCATCCAGCTTACCGAACCCTAACATCTCGGCCGATCACTCGGCATTCAACGCCAACGGCTCCACCGCCACGCCGTCCGTGTTTTCTTTCACGATCTTCTCAATCTTTTTCTCAACCTCATTCAGCTTGACCGTGCAGAATTTCACCAACCGCTGCCCTTCCTCAAACGAGGCAATCATCGTGTCCAGATCCGTCTCGCCTGACTCCATCTGCTCCACGATGGTTTCCAACCGCTTGAGCGCCGCTTCAAAGCTCTCTTCTTTCTTCGCCATTTCACAATTCCTTTTTTACCACCGAGTTAATCAGGCCGTCCTTCACGCGGGTGGACAATCCCATGCCGACCGCGACATCCCCCACGGAGCGCACCAGCGCGCCCTGTTCCGTATGCGTGAGGCTGTAACCGCGATCCAACACCGCCAAAGGATTCAATAGCGCCATTTGACGTTCCAACGCCGCGACTTTCATCCGCAAGCGATCCATGTTCAACCGGCACGCTTGTTCCAGCCGCCGCCTGTCCAGATCCACACGGGAATCCACCTGCCTCACCTGTCTCTCGCGCAAAAGAGTCAGCCGGTTGCACACCCGGTCAGACCGTTGACGCTCATCCTGAACCCGTTGCCGCACGACATGATCCAACCGCATTCCCAAGGTGTCCACACGTTGCGCCAACCTCTCGACGGCTTGTTCGGGCTGACGCAGAAAACTTGCCGCCCTCACCGCGGCAAGACGGCCGCGCAGCGCGTCCGCCCGCCGTTGCAACGCCTGGCGCAAGGCCCGCGCTTGCCGTGCGACCAAAGCCTCCAGCTCACACTTGGGAGCCACCACCAGTTCGGCCGCTGCGGACGGCGTAGGCGCACGCAGATCAGCCGCGAAATCACACAGCGAGAAATCGGTCTCATGCCCCACGGCGGAAATCACCGGAATCAAAGACCCCGCCACCGCCCGCGCCACGATCTCTTCGTTAAAAGCCCACAGATCTTCCAGACTTCCTCCGCCACGGCCCACAATCAGCACATCCGCGGGCCAAGCGCTCTCGGGACCGCACGCCCGGTTAAAAAGCGCGATCGCACCCGCGATCGCCTCCGCCGCACCGGCCCCCTGCACCTTCACCGGCGCAAGCCGGATTTGGAGGTTGGGGAAACGGCGACTCAACACGTTCAGAATGTCGTGAATAACAGCGCCCGTCGGCGAGGTCACGATCCCGATTCGTTGCGGCAGCAGGGGAAGAGCACGCTTACGGGCTGCTTCAAAAAGCCCTTCAGCCTCAAGCTTGCGTTTCATTTCCTCAAACCTCAGCATCAGATCACCGACACCGGCCGGTTCAACCTTGCGCACGATCAGCTGATACTGACCCCGGTTTTCAAAGACCGTGATTTCGCCATACGCGCGGATACGCTGTCCATCCTCAAGCCGCGTACCCGGCGCGACCCCCGACCGCGATCCCGCAAACAGAACGACACTCAACTGGGCTTTCTCATCCTTCAAGTTGAAATAGGCGTGCCCCGAGCTATAAACCTTGAAATTGGAGATCTCGCCCTCGACCCATACATGTCCGATTTCGTCCTCTAACGTCTGTTTGATCTGACGCGTAAGTTCCGAAATCGCATACACTTTCCTGTCAGAAAGAATCGACACTAGACGCCTCGCTCGGCTATCGCGGCTTCTCTGTATCGATACGCCGTAATGGATACCGCCTTGCCGCTCTGCCGGTCGATATCCAAAATCGCGCCCTCCAGCACACTCGGTCCGCCGGCAATTTCGAATTTGGCGGGAAGACCCGTCGTGAACTTCTTAAGCACCGGCGCAATCTCACGCCCGATCACCGAATTCATAGGCCCCGTCATACCGAGATCGGTCATATAGGCCGTTCCTTTCGGCAAAAGTATCGCGTCGCTGGTCTGCACATGCGTATGCGTGCCCACAACCGCCGTCACGCGTCCGTCCAAATAGTAGCCCATGGCGATCTTTTCTGAAGTCGCCTCCGCATGGAAATCAACGATGATCGGCACATTACACGGCACCGTTTTCAGAACCGCGTCCATCGCCCGAAACGGGCAATCCATCGGATTCATGAAAACACGTCCCTGCAGATTGATAACCGTCAGTGAGCCAAGCGCGGTCTGAACCGTCACATATCCTTGGCCCGGCGCGCCAGCCGGAAAATTAAGGGGACGCACCAGTCGCTTCTCACTGGCGATCGTCGGCTCCAATTCTTTTTGGCCCCATACATGATCGCCCAATGTGATCACATCCGCGCCCGCCTTAAACAGTTCGTCCGCCAACGCCAGCGTGATGCCGTTTCCAGCCGCCGCATTTTCCGCATTCACAACAACCGCGTTGACCGCATTCTCATCGCGGAGCCGTTTGACCACGTCCCGAAAAATACGCCGCCCGGGCCCGCCCACAATGTCACCCACCAATAGAACCTTCATCGCTTAAATCCTTTGCCACAAAGAGCGGACGCATCGTATTCCGTTTCTACTTCGCATATTCAATGCAACGCATCTCACGCACCACCACCACCCTGATCTGGCCCGGGAACTGCATGGTAGCCGCGATCTGCTGGCTGATGTCACGCGCCATCACCATCGCATCGTTGTCATTCACCTGCCCCGGATCAACGATAACGCGCACTTCCCGTCCAGCCTGCACCGCAAAAGTCTTTTTAACGCCCGTGAAACTGTTCGCGATCGACTCCAACTTCTCGAGGCGCTGCACATAGACGCCCGTGGTCTCGGCACGAGCCCCGGGCCTCGCGCTGGAAATCGCATCGGCCGCCGAACAGAGCACGCCGTATAAGCCATCGGAAGGAACATCCTCGTGATGCGCGGCTACGCCGTTGACCACAACAGGATTCTCGCCGTGCTGTTTCAGAAACTCCGCGCCGATCACCGCATGCGCCCCCTGCGTCTCGTGGTCCAGCGCCTTGCCGATATCGTGGAAGAAGCCGATGCGGCGCGCAATCGTCGGATCGAGCCCCATCTCTGACGCCATCATTCCCATCAGGTGCGCGACTTCCACCGAGTGCCGCAACACATTCTGGGTAAAACTCGTTCGGAACTTGAGCCGACCCATGCACTTCAGAACCTCCGGCAACACCCCCTGCACCTGCGCCTCGTAGGCGGCTGACTCGCCCGCCTCTGCAATCGTCTTCTCCATGCTCTCGGTGACATTCTGAACAACTTCCTCGATGCGAGCGGGATGGATACGTCCATCTGACACGAGAAGCTCAAGCGCCTGCCGGGCGATCTCGCGCCGAATCGGATCAAAACCGGAAATCACCACCGCCTCCGGCGTATCGTCGATCAGCATCGTGACGCCGGTGACCGCCTCCAGCGTGCGGATATTCCGTCCCTCGCGTCCGATAATGCGTCCTTTGATATCGTCGCTCGGTAAAGGCACCGTACAGGTCATCATCTCGCTGGCGTGCGTCAGGGCGAAACGCTGCACCGCCGTCGCCACGATACGCGCAGCCTCACGGTCCGCCGTCTCCCTTGCCTCCTCCTGCGCCCGCCGGATCATGCTTCCGGCTTCACTCCGCACCTCCTGCTCAGCCTTTTGATAGACCTCTTTACGGGCTTCTTCATGCGTCATCCCGGCCAGTTTCTGCAAGCGCTGCTCAGCCTCGGCAAGACGTTTATCCGCAACCGCACATTTTTGCAATCCCTCCTCGGCCTTCTGCTGAACGTCCTCCTGCTTCTGAGTCACCGCTTGGTCTTTCTTCTCCAGCAGAATGGACTTCTTGTCCAAATTCTCTTCTCGAATCGTCAGACGCTCTTCGATGTCCTGCAGTTCCTTACGGCGGGCTTTGGTGCTTTTCTCAAATTCTTCACGTGCCTTTACGACCTCGGCGCGTGCCTGAATGTCCGCCTCTTTCAACCTGTTCTTGACTTCGCCGTCCGCTTCCGCGAGTTTGAGTTGCGCCTGTTTCTCAATCGCGTCGGCCTGCCACCGTCCGATCAGACCGCGCAGCGCATAGCCGCCCAGCACCCCCGCCAGCCCGAACAACAGTCCGACTGTGGCATCGCTGACATCATACCACGTGAAGTTTGTCATAAAGATCCCTAATGCGTTTCCGCCGTCTTGTTTTTCACATCCATACCCGACGAACAGTAGGGTACAGGTCCAAATTTCCGTTCATCTTACCCGTTTTCCCCATTCTCTTCAACCTTGTCGTCCCAAGCGGATATAAAACGGGTGCATCCCCGTTTCACTGACTGCCGCTGTGGTTGTGTATGATCGAGACAAAAGTTTT
>CAZTDL010000139.1:0-9036 GCA_964612775.1 uncultured Lentisphaeraceae bacterium | reverse complement strand
AGCCGGCTCGAGAACGTCCGCAATCAGACCATCGAGACGCTTTCCAAAGGTTATCGCCAACGCACCTGCTTCGCCCAAGCGATTCTGCACGACCCACAGGTTCTGATCATGGACGAGCCGACGGACGGCCTGGATCCCAACCAGAAGTTCGTGGTGCGTGAAATGATCAAAGAAATGTCCGCCGACAAAGCGATCATCATCTCCACACACATCCTTGAAGAGGTCGACGCCGTCTGCACGCGCGTCATCGTCATCGCCGGCGGCCAAGTGGTCGCCAACGGCACGCCCGAAGAACTGCGGGCCCAAGATCCCGAGAAACGCCTCGACGTGGTGTTCCGCAACCTGACCATGACGGAGGGCCTCGCCCATGTCTAACATGAAAAGCATCAAATCCATTTTTCAGCGTGAATTCAAGGCCTATTTCGACTCGCCCGTCGCCTACGTGTTTCTCGTCGCATTCCTCGTGCTGATCGGGTTCCTCACCTTTGGCGTAACCATGTTCTATGAGCGCCGCCAGGCCAATCTGACGCCGTTCTTCTTCTGGCACCCATGGGTCTACCTGCTGCTGGTGCCGGCCGCCACCATGGGGTTGTGGGCGGAAGAACGACGCACAGGAACGATCGAACTGCTGCTGACCCTGCCGGTCACGCTGGTCGAAACGCTGGTCGGCAAGTTTCTCGCCGCGTGGGCTTTCATCGGCATCGCCTTGGCGCTGACATTCCCGATCGTGGCGACCACCGCGTGGCTGGGCAATCCCGACTTCGGCGCGATCCTCTGCGGTTATCTCGGCTCCTTCCTGCTCTCCGGAGCCTGCGTGGCAGTCGGCGTCTTCGCCTCGGCGATCTCGCGCAGCCAAGTGATCGGCTTCGTGATCGCGCTCGCGATCTGTCTCTTTCTGCTGATCATCGGGTTCGATCCCGTGATCAACGCGGTTTCCGGTTGGGGCGTGCCCGCGGGCATCGTCAACGCCGTCGCCTCGTGCAGCCTGATGCAGCACTTCGACGCCATGCGCCGCGGTGTGATCGATTTCTACGACATCGGCTACTATATCGGCGTGATGATCTTCATGCTGGCCGCCGCGCATGTCATCACCGACAACCGCAAGGCATCCTGATAACAGACTGTTAACGCAACCGGAGATCCCTTTTCCGGTTTCCATTCACGGAGATTATTTATGTCCGACACAAAAAACAAAACGCTTTCACGAATCGGCACCGGTGCCGCAGGCCTCGCGGTTCTGCTGGTCATCATCGGTGCCTTCAACCTCATCATCGCCAACCTGAGACTCCGCGTGGATCTGACCGCCGAAAAGCTGTACACGCTTTCCGACGGCTCCAAGCAAGTCCTCGGTAAACTCGCGAACAACGTGGTGCTCAAGTTCTACTTCAGCACCAGTTCAGCCGAAATGCCCATGGGGCTTAAGACCTACGCGAACCAAGTGCAGGACTTGCTCAAAGAATACGAAATCGCGGGCAAAGGCCACGTCACGCTTGAAGCCTACGACCCGAAACCCGATACCGATTCGGAAGAATGGGCGCAGCGTTACGGCATCGAGCCGCAACAGACCAACCCCTTCGGACAACCGGTCTATTTCGGCTTGGTCGCCGTCTGCGGCGAAAACGAGCAGGTCATCGCGGGCTTCAACCCGCGCACCGAAGCCACGCTGGAGTACGACATCACGCGCCTCATCACGCGTGCGGCTTGGCCCGAAAAACCGGTGCTCGGCGTCATGAGCAGCCTCAGCGTACTCGGCGAGCCGCAGAACCCCATGATGATGATGCAGCGCCGTCAGCAACAGAATCAGGGATGGGCCGCGTTTCAAGAGTTGCGCAAGGACTATACCGTGCGCGAGATTAAAACCGATGCCGCAGAGATCGAGTCCGATGTGAAGGCGCTCATCGTGCTCCATCCGAAAGACCTCTCGGACAAGACGCTCTTCGCGATCGACCAGTTTGTATTGCGCGGCGGACGGCTGATCGTCTGCGTCGATCCCTTCAGCATCGCAGACTTCGAGGCCAAACAGCAGCAGAACCCGATGATGATGCAGATGGGCGGTGGCGGTCAAGCGGGGCCGTCCACGCTCGGCAAACTTTTCGATGCGTGGGGCATTACCTTCGACACCGCCAAAATCGTGGCGGACATGAGCTGCTCCACCAAGCTCAACGGCGGAAACGGCCGCGTGGAGGACAACCCGGCCTTCCTTTCGCTGGGCCAGGTCAACATGGCCAAGGATGATCTGCTCACCGCGCAACTTTCATCCGTGATGCTTCCCTTCGCGGGCGCCTTCTCGGCCAACACCTCGAAGGAAATAACCTTCACGCCGCTCATCACAACCTCGAAAGAGAACGCCTGCATGGTGGATCAGATGAACGCGCAATTCGGCATGAGCGCCATGCGTGCGCAGCTCAAGCCCGACGGTGTCCGGCGCGTGCTGGCGGCACGGCTGCAGGGCACCTTTAAGACCGCTTTCCCGAACGGCGTTGAAGGAGGCGCCACAAACGCCGCTCCGAACACCTTGACCTCGGGCACCAGCACCGTCATGCTTTTCGGCGATGCCGATTTCCTGAACGACCGTTTCTGCGTTCAGGTCATGAATTCGCTGTTCGGCAACATCGCACAGCCGATCAACGACAACCTCACGCTGTTCGGCAACACCGTCGAGCAGTTCGCCGGACGCGAAGAGCTGATCGGCGTCCGGTCGCGCGGCCAGTTCAATCGCCCCTTCGCCAAAGTCGATGCGCTCGAAGTCAAGGCCATGAAGCAGTGGCAGGCTGAAGAGGAACGCCTTGAAGCCGCCCTGAAAGAGACTCAAGAGCGTCTGACCGGACTGCAGCAGAAGAAGACCGGCAACGACCGGCTGATCCTCTCAAAGGAACAGCAGGCCGAATTGGAGCAGTTCCGCAAGACGCAAGCCGACACGCGCAAACAGCTCAAAGAGGTGCGCAAGAACCTGAACAAGGAGATCGAGAGCCTTGGCCTGACCCTCAAGGTCGTCAATATCGGGCTGATCCCGCTGCTGGTCATCGGCTTCGGGCTCTATCGCGGCATCCGTCGCAGGAAACGGTAATCGCGTGAGGGCGGACGATCACGTCCGCCCTCTCTAAAAAATCACTTTGGAGGATTTCGCATCATGACAACAAAAAAACTGGTTTCGCTCACTGCAATCGCGGCCGTGCTGGTCGGCCTCGCCTATCTCAGCAACACCAGCAGGAAAGTCAAAACGCCCTCGCTTATCGGCAAACCCGTCCTGACAAACTTCGACCTTAGCGACGTCGCTAAAATCGAAGCCGCGGCCGCGGGCGGCAAGAAACTCGCGCTCGAAAGCACGGATGCCGGATGGGTCATCAAGTCTCTTTACGGTTATCCGGCCGATATCACCAAGATCCGCGAGAACCTGTTGAAACTCAAAGACCTCAAAGTCGGTCAAGTCGCCGCAGGCAAGAAAATCGACGCGCCCTCAATCGTCGACATTCAGAACGCGGCAGGCAAATCGCTGGCAACCCTGCGCCTCGGCGAAAAGCACATGCGCCAACCCACCGGTGAAATGGCGCAGTACGGTGGAGGCGGTTTTGCGGACGGACGCTACGTCTCGGCCGCAGGCAGCGACACCGTCGTGCTCGTCAAAGAGTCGCTCGAAGCTTTCGACGGCGATTCTAAGAGCTGGACCGACACGCAGATCGCGTCGGTTCCCGCCGCCGACATCACCGCCATCGACCTGACCAAGAACGGCAAAACGGCTAAGTTGTCGAAAAAGGACGGCGCATGGACCATCGACGGTTTGGGAGCCAAAGAGGAATTCGATTCCTCAAAAAGCTACGGCGTCGAATCCGCGCTCAACTACCTCAACTTCAACACCGTCGTCGACCCCAAGCTCACCGACGAGCAGCTCGGCATGACGACGGGAGCGGTCTTCAAGGTCACGCTAAAGAATGGCGAGTCTTATACCGCCAAGATCGGCAATGCCGCCGAGGGCGGTTCGGACCGCTATTTCCGCATCAACGCGGCGTTCTCGCCGGTCGGCACCAATGCCACCGAAAACGCCGCTCTCACGAAAAAGGTCGAGACCTTTAACGCCAAAGCCGGCAAATGGACATACGCCATTGCCCCCTACAGCGCGGAAAACATGACCAAGGTTCACGCCGACTTCGTGAAGATCAAGGAAGAGCCCAAGAAGGATACCGAGAAAAAAGACAACTAAGCTCTTCGATGCGGGGCACCTTTCAACGGGTGCCCCGCCATAAACACCAACCTCATAACGCCCTTTCTTACTTATGGATCTCCAAAAAAACACCAACCTCGTCGCCGCCCAAGCGGAAACCTTGACGAAAATCCGTCAGGAAGTGAACAAGGTGATCGTCGGGCAGGAAAAGCTGATCGATCGCCTCATCATCGCGCTCGTCACCGGCGGCCACATCTTACTCGAAGGCGTGCCGGGACTCGCCAAGACGTTGTCCGTACGCACGTTGGCCGATGTTCTGGGCTTGCAATTCCAGCGCATCTCCTTCACCCCCGATCTGCTCCCCGCCGACGTCATCGGAACCATGATCTACAATCCGAAAGACGCGACCTTCGCACCGAAGAAAGGCCCCGTTTTCACCAACCTCCTGCTCGCGGATGAAATCAACCGCGCCCCCGCCAAGGTGCAGAGCGCTCTGCTCGAAGCCATGCAGGAACATCAGGTCACCATCGGCGAACACACCTACAAGTTGCCCGAGCCGTTCCTTGTGATGGCCACGCAGAATCCGATCGAGCAGGAAGGAACCTACCCTCTGCCCGAAGCCCAAGTCGACCGTTTTATGCTCAAATGCATCATCACGCATCCCTCGCGCGATGACGAGCGTCGCATCATGAACCGCTTCACGCAGAAGCAGACCGCAACCGTCCAAGCCGTCATCAGCGCGTCCGACGTGCAAGCGTTGCGCGATACGCTCGAACAGGTCTATTGTGACGAAAAGGTGGGCGACTATATCCTCGACATCGTCTTCGCCACACGCGACCCGAAAGCCTTTAAGATCGAGGCCCTCGCCGGTCAGATTCAGATGGGCGGATCCCCCCGCGCCACACTCTGCCTCAACCTTGCGGCACGCGCCAATGCCCTCATGCACGGCCGCGCGTATGCCACGCCCCAGGATGTGAAGGAGATCGCGCACGATGTGCTGCGCCACCGCATCATGCTGACCTATGAGGCCGAGGCTGAAGAGGTCACCACGGATGCCGTCATCACTAAAATCCTGAACGAGATTCCCGTACCGTAACGGGAAGGTCAAACGGTTGCTCGCCTGTCGGGACGGACGCGGATGTGCCCGTTCCGGACGCGGTTCTTTTTTAGCCATGCCTATCGATACGACAGAACTCATGAAGCAGGTGGGGAAGATCAAAATCCTCACCACACACCTCATCGACGACCGCCTTTCCGGCGATTACCACTCGGTTTTCAAAGGTCAGGGCGTCGAGTTCGACGAGGTGCGCCCCTACGTGCCCGGCGACGATGTGCGGTCCATCGACTGGAACGTCACGGCGCGCACCGGTTCGCCGCATGTGAAACGTTTCTCGGAAGAACGCGAGCTTACGGTCATCTTCTTGGTGGACGTCTCCGGCTCGCAGATTTTCGGTTCAGGAACACGCTCAAAATCCGAACTCGCCGCCGAAATCACCTGCCTGCTGGCCATGACCGCCATCCGCAATCAGGACAAGATCGGGCTGATTCTTTTCAGCGACCGCATCCTCAAATCGATCCCGCCGCGCAAAGGCCGCACGGCGGTCATGCGCCTCGTGCGCGAGGTGCTCGCATCCGATGAAACGCGCGAAGGCACCGACATCACGGCTGCTTTGCGTTTTCTGAACAACGTCCAGAAGCGCAAAGCCGTCGTCTTTCTGGTGTCGGATTTCCAAGACGCCGACTACGAGCGGGAACTTCGCGTTGCCGCGCGTCACCACGACATAATCGCATGCCCCATCTCAGACCCCTGCGAATCAACGCTGCCCGACGTAGGTCTGATCGAGCTGCAGGATCCCGAATCCGGCGAACTGTTGCTGGTGGACACCTCTTCCTCCGCCGTGCGCGACGCTTTTCAGGCGAACGCGGCGCAAACGAACGAGCAACTCTTGCGTTTCTTTAAGCGGACGGGCATTGATTTCATCCGGCTCTCCACCAACACCCCTTACATCGACGATGTGCGCGCTCTTTTCCGGCGGCGCGCAAGGAAACACTGACATGACGATACGCAGGACTCACGACACGGGACCGGCGACTCGCGGCAGGCTTCACCTCCCGCGGGCGGCTCTTCTTTTCGTCCTTCTGCTTCATCCCTTCTCCGTTCTCCTCGCCGCCTTTACCGCCGACCTTTCAAACGGCGACGTCTCGATTAAGCTTGAAGCCACCCCGGACAAAGTCTCCCCCGCCGAAGACCTGATGTTGACGATTACGGTCGAGGCACCCGCCAACCTAAACGTCACCATCCCGGATCTGCGTGACCGTTTTTCAGGTTTCTCAACGGCAGAGGACTTCTCGACCGATCCAATCGAAGCCAACGGCCGCACGCGCCAGACCTACCGCTGGCGTCTCACCCCCGAGCCGGTCGCCCAGCGCTATCGTCTCGCGCCTTTCGCCGTCACGACGCAGGACAAGCGGTCTGCGGCATCACGCGTCTCGTCCTTTGCCGCGCAGCCGGTGCTGTTTCCCGACGAAGGTCCCCGTCCCGTCGTGACGGGCGATCCTGAAGTCACGCCCGCGCCCGAATGGATTCCGCCCACGGCCAGAACGGTGACGATCGGGATCTTCATCGCCATCGCCGGCATCGCCGCGCTCGCCGCCATTCTTTATGGGATCTCCAAACTCTCGCGCCGCGTCCGAGAATACCGGATGTCGCCGGTGGAACGCGCCATGGCTGAACTCCAGCGCCTGCTGAGCCGCAACCTGCCCAGCCGTGGCCTATACAAGGAGTTCTATATCGAACTCACAATGGTCGTGCGCGCGCCCGAACAGACCACCGAGGAATTTCTCGAAGTAGCCTCCCGCCAGGCGGCTTTCACCCCTGAGGTGCTTGTTCAATTGAGAACCTTTCTTGAATCCGCCGACCTTGTGAAATTCGCGGGTCAAGAGGCCTCCTCCTCGATGGCCGAGGACGCCACCGTCAAAGCCCGTACCTACATCTGCTCGGACGCGCAACATGCGGGCATTCAAACGCCTAAACCATAAATCCTAACGCACCCTTTTCCTCATGCTCACTTTCGCCACACCTCTTGCCTTCCTTCTGCTGCTGCCCTGGGCCGTCGCCGCCTGGCGTTTGTACCGTACCGGTCAACGCGCAGGCGTGCTGTTCGCGCCCACCCGTCGTTTGCCCGCAAAAACCGCGGGGTGGCGCGTCGCGCTGGCCCGGATCGTACCGGTCATCTTCCTGCTCGGATCGCTCCTCCTGATCATTGCCGCGGCCCGGCCGCGCACGACGCTCGCCCGCGAGCGCCGATCCGTAAACGCCATCGCCATCGGCATGGTCGTCGATGTTTCGGGCTCCATGGAAGCGCTGGACCTTTCCCCGTCCGCACAGAACTATAAAACCCGTCTCGACGTGGTGAAAGAGATGTTCGCGCAATTCGTTGAGGCGCGTCCAGACGACCTGATCGGCCTCGTCACTTTCGGCGGCTACGCCTCCACCCGCGCCCCGCTCACCGCCGATCACCGCGCGCTCGTGCATGTTCTGAAAGGGGTCGAGATACCCCGCGCTCAAATGGACGCGCAGGGCAACCCCGTCGACCAGGAGGAAACGCTCACCGCCATTGGCGACGGCCTGGCCACCGGCGTTGCACGCCTCACCGATGCCGAACCCAAGACGCGCATCATCATCCTGCTTTCCGACGGCGAGTCCAACACCGGCATCATCACGCCGGACCAAGCGGCCGATACCGCCGCCAAAACCGGCGTGCGCGTCTATACCATCGGCGTCGGGTCCAATAACCGCACGCCGTTTAAGACGCGCGACCTGTTCGGCCGCGAAACCATCGCCTATGCGGACGCCACCTTTGACGAATCCCAGCTCAAGACCATCGCCTCGAAAACCAACGGGCGCTATTTCAGCGTACGCGATAACGAAGGCTTGAAAACCGCCTTGGAAGAAATCAACACCCTCGAAACCACCAAGATCGACCGCCAGGTCTATCAGCGCTTCGACGAACACTTTGTCCAATATCTGCTCTGGGGCGCAGCGCTCGCCGCCCTCGCCATCACCCTTAACATGAATTTAACCACGAGGTTGCTGTAATGCGTTTTGTCTATCCTTGGTTACTGTTATTACTTTCAGTAATCCCGGTCATCGGCGTGATCTGGCTCTGGCTGTTCAGCCGGTCACAACAACGGCTGTCGCTTTTGATTTCGCCCACGCTTCAAAGCAAGCTGATGCCGGCTCGTCCGAAAGCCACGTTCTACATCCAGTTCGTGCTGGTCCTGACCGGTCTCACGTTCCTCGCCTTCGCCGCCGCACGCCCGCAGTGGGGCCGTAAAGACGAAAAGGTTTTCACGCGCGGACGCAACCTCGTGATCGCGCTCGACGTGTCGCGCTCTATGCTCGCCGCCGATGTTCATCCCAACCGTCTGGAACGCGCCAAAACCGACATCATGGATCTGATCCAAGATTTGAAAGGCGACCGCGCCGCGCTGCTTGCGTTCCGCAACAAAGGCAGCCTTCTTTGCCCCCTGACCACCGATTACTCCTTCCTGCGCCAGGCGCTCGACGGCGTCAGCCCGGAATCCGCGCCACGCGGCGAAACCGACCTCGGCGATGCGATCCGAAAATCGCTCGCGGCGCTCGACCCCGCACTCGACGAATACAACGCCATTCTGCTCATCTCCGACGGGGAAGATCTCAAAGGCGACGCGCTGTCCGCTGCCGCAGAGGCCGCCAAACGCAGCATACCGATCTTTTCGGTCGGCATCGGCGACACCTCCGGAACCACCATCCCCGGCGCAGACGGCAAAGGCAACCAGCAGTTCAAGGGAACGGCCGTGCAGACGAAACTGATGGAAGAAACACTCTCCGCCAT
>CAZTDL010000138.1:0-9070 GCA_964612775.1 uncultured Lentisphaeraceae bacterium | reverse complement strand
CAAACATCTCTTTGAACATCAGCCAATCACTCCACAATCACATCTGCCGCCACCGGAAAATGATCGGAAGGATAAAGTCCGTCCTGAGACTCGTCAATCGTCGCATGCGACAGGACTTGCACGCCAGCCGAAACAAAGATGTAATCAATCAACACCTTCGGCGGCTGACCAAACTTGAAACCAGTGAACGTCTTCTCGGGTCCTGAGTGCGGCGTGCGGGATACGGCCACAGAGTCATTGAGAACCTCTTTAACGCGTTTAATCGGCGCGGCCTCCGGTGTGGCGTTCATATCGCCCGTCAACAAAACCGGACGGCCCTGCGCAAAAGACGTCATACGCTTGAGGATCAAGGTCATGCCGTTTACACGTGCCAACTCGCTCATATGATCAAGATGCGTGTTGAATAAAACAAACTCGCGTCCAGACTTGCGATCAGCCATCCGCGCCCATGTGCAGACACGCGTGCAGGCGGTGTTCCACGACTTCGAAGCCACAACTTCGGGCGTCTCTGAAAGCCAAAACGTACCGCTACCGCGCATCTCGAAACGGTCTTTCCTGTAAAAGATGCACGAAGCCTCGCCACCGCGCTTGCCGTCGTCACGTCCTTCGCCGACATACGCCCAACCGTCGGACAATAAGTCGTCCACCTGATTTGACGTCGCCTCCTGCAAGCCCATGAGATCAAAACCGTGCCGCTTAATCAGAGCCCGAACGCGATCAACGCGACAGGTCCATGCATTCGGCGCCTTATCCGCCGGCATTCGGATGTTGAATGTCGCGATCCTGAACGGTTGCGGTTCGTTTACCGATACCAGCCCTGCGTCAAAATATTGTCCGCCGATGGTCTGACGCACCTCAGCCGCCAGCACGTTGCGCCCCACCTTCAGCGCCCGTTGAGCGGCAAGCTCAATCGGCACGAGACTATATTGCGTCGTGAAACCGCTGAGTCGTGCGGCTTCAATGCCATTGAGATACACCGTCGTATCCTCATCATGATGAATCGACAACGCCATACGAGCCGGGATCGCTTGCGTCAAATCGAACGTCCGCCGAATCCATAGCCGCGGCGTTTCCCATTTCGTCACGATCTGGCCACCGGGCACCCCGCCGCTGCCGAAACCAGCCGCCCCCGCATTCCACGCGCGGTCGTTGAAATCCGGATTTTGCCACCCCTCCGCAGGTTTTTGTGTCGTATATTTCCACTGGATATTTTTAGACGAACGTCCCTCCGGCAAACGTTCCACGCCTGCAACCGGCTGGCGGCCAAGCGGCGCATAAAGCCCGGTTGAAGAGATGCCGCGCGACGCATACTTGCGCCAAAAAACCGTGTCATACAAAAACGGCATATAGACACCCCCCACGACCGAACGAGCCCGAAAATGCAGAAACTTCGCGGAATCGGCTTCGTACCAGTCGCCGAACGGAATACGATTCGGCGTCTCGTTCAAAAATGAATAGATCGGCGCAACCAGTGCCTCAAAATCATCGCGGTTACCGGTCAAAGTCGCCGTCCACACCAACCAATCGGACTTTGTCCACCGTTTTCGATTGTCGAGCGGCAGTCCGTGTTTCTCCTGCGCCGTACGATAGAACGCCATTTCCGTTTCCGCCACACCGGCCGGAAAAAGATTGAAGCCGAGTGCACGGTCCCAGACAAGGTTGTATTTCATTGACCACGAGTCCGCCTGATCGAATGCGAGCCGATAGGCACCGCCGCGTCCGCCCTTGGCCGCGTCCAACCATTTCGGGACCATATCCCGTGCGAGTTTCATAAAACGCTCCGATACCGCAGCATCGCCGTTCATCGCAGCCATCTTCGCATAGCAGGCCAAGCCCATAATCGCTTTAATCGACAGATTGGCGTTGTGCGCAAGATGCCCCGCAAAATCATCCGTACAAAGCTGATTCTCGGGGTCAAAACCTTTCCTTGCCAGATAGTCCGCCCATCGGGAGACGGTCGGCCACCACTGTGCGGCAAAAGCGGCGTTGCGCTCGATCTGCGACAGCGCGCCGAGGCAAATCAGCATATTGCCGCACTCCTCCACCGGCATCTGGTTCTTTTCGCCGCGTTCGCCCTCACCGTAGCGTTGCCCGTTGCCAAGAGGGTATTGTCCGATGTCGTGCGGCGCGAAATCAAAGTGCCACCGCGGATCCGACGCGTAAAGCAGGATTGGAGCAAGCGTGGCCCGAACCAATGAAGGGCTCATCAGCAACAGGTGAGGTATTTGAGGATAAAGCACATCCACCGTTCCCATGCATCCGTTGCTGGCGTTTTCCTTGGAGAAGTAAAGCGGCTGACCGTTTGGATCCGACACAAGTTTACAGGCCGCGAAAGATTGACGATATGCCAACGCCGCGCACACAGCATACTTCTCGCCGCCGATCTTCAAAAGATCCTTCATCAGTTCTTCGTCAAACCCAGACATCCGGGTCGCCAGCACCTCATAGTCACGTTCCGCCGCCGCAAGCATATCGGAAAACGACAGGCCCTTACGCCGCCACCACGCCTTCAATGGACGGCCAAAGAACATCACGGAGTCGATATCGTCATAGGCCAACAGCAGATGGGTCTCGGCCACCTTAACCGGCCCCCAATCATGTGCGAAAGCCAACGCGGGACGAGCCGTTTTAACACCGGCCGGCATGTGCGGCACGACATCAGAAAGCGCGCCGCTTTCGCTGAAGCATTTACGTGAGGCCACGCCTGCAACCGCGCGAATCGACGTTTCCGTTTCAGGCGCCGCCAACCAGAACCAGCCCCAGTCCACACGAACACGGTCGCCGGAATGTTCCAGCGCCGACTGCGACTCTCGACCCAGTCGCGCCGCCGCAAGCCCAGGCACAGATTCCGCCTGCCAAACGACCGTCTGATCATCGTTGCCGACAGCGATCTCACCGCCCACGTCATAGTAAAACTGCACCTCATGCGACCGCCCGTCCAGCGCCGCCACACGCAGGGTGACATAGGTCACGGGACGCGAGAAGACCTCAAGGTTATCAGCCAACAGCGGCGTAGCGAAGGTGAGGCACACATCGACCTTGCCATCAGAAAAACGGCACACGGTACGGGTCGGAAAAACGGCACACGAGGTCTGCGACAATGCAGGCACATCAGCAGGTTCGGTTCCCAACAGGCGATAAGCCTTGCCGTCCACACGCAACAACGCCGACATCGGCTGAGTCTGTCCTGACCAATGTTCCGTCGTCGCATCCGTCAATTTATCCGCCGGAGCCCAGACGGAGAAAAACGGGTCAACACTCACCAACGGCACCGAAGGCGGACGAAACGTCTCGGCTCTTGCCCCCCCCCACACCATGCAGAGAAACGAAATGGCGACAACACCTATTAACCGAATCCGCCGCATAAAGCGTCTCCCATTCAGACACGATCTCACCGGCAAAGACACGCAACACCCTGCTCAGAGGAGCTAAACCACCCCGTCCAGCCCCCAAATGTCCTTTTTTCCGCAGGGCTACGCGTATTACCTGACCACACGGGCGCTACCGCCACCGACCAGTTTTTCCACCTCGCCTTTCGAGGCCATCGAGGTGTCGCCCGGCGTCGTCATGGCCAATGCGCCATGAGCACAACCGTAGTTGACCGCTTTCTGCGCATCATTGAAGCTCAGAAAGCCATAGACCAAACCTGAGGCAAAACTGTCGCCTCCGCCCACGCGGTCATAAATCCAAAGGTCTTTCATCTCCATCGCTTGATGGAACGCGCCGTCATACCAACAGATCGCGCTCCAGTCGTTGACCGAAGCGGACTTAACCGTACGCAACGTCGTCGCGCACGCCTTAAAATTGGGAAACTCCAATACCGCACGCTCGATCATGCGTTTGAAACCGTCGATCGGCAACGCGCTGAGATTCTCGTCAACGCCTTCCACCTCAAGACCGAGACAGGCCGTGAAATCTTCCTCATTACCGATCATCACATCCACATACTTCGCGAGACGGCGGTTCACTTCGCGGCAGGCTTTTTGGCCGCCGAACGTCTTCCAAAGGGAAGGCCGGTAATTCAGATCGTACGAGATAACGGTTCCATACTTGTGTGCCGCTGCCATTGCCTCTTCGAGCACGAGCGGCGCAGTCTCTGAAAGCGCCGCATAAATACCGCCGGTATGGAACCAACGCGAGCCCAACGTGCCAAAAATATAGTTCCAGTCGATATCCCCCGGCTTCAATTGCGAAGTCGCCGAGTGACCGCGATCACTCACGCCTAAGGCACCCCGCACACCGAATCCGCGCTCGGTGAAATTCAACCCCACCCGTGTCGCCGTCCCGATCCCGTCAAACGGAACCCACTTGATCAGAGACGTATCCACCCCGCCTTGCAGGATAAAATCCTCGACCAACCGCGCGATATCGTTCTCGGGGAAAGCGGTCACGACAGCCGTTTTCAGACCGAAACACTTGCGCAGACCGCGCGCGACATTATACTCACCGCCTCCTTCCCAAACAGCGAAGGATCGTGTGTTTTTGATACGCATATCGCCGGGATCGAGACGCAACATGACTTCGCCCAGAGAAATTTCATCAAACCGGCAACTGCCGGACGGCTTAAGGGTCAGCTTCGACATGATACGACCTTTCTTCGATACGTTAGACACTGAAATATGGGTTTATATTATACGTGTTACCCAGGTTGTGGAAAGCCGAAAAGGAGACCTTGAACACGAGGCGCGCCGAACCCGTTCGTGAACCTTCTGTTGACACCTAAAAGCGACGTGAAGAACGGTTCCTCGTCAGGGCGCGGCAATCAGCCCATTTCCTTACAACTCCACGCCTTCCTGAGCCGGCCAACCGAAATCCATGCCGTGCTTGACACACTCGATGCGACTCACCGTATCGGCTAACGCAACAAGTTCGGGGCAGGCGTCGCGTCCCGTTAACACAACGGTCAGCCCCGGCACGGCGGACGACACGGCATCACGCACGGCCTGCGCGGACAGCAAGCCGTGCGCCACAGCGCCACACACTTCGTCGAGGATGACCATTCCATAGACCGCGTCACGAAGTTTCAGAGCCGCCAAACGCAATCCGGCCTGTGCGGCGCGCACATGCTTCTCAAAAACCGGCCCTGATTTCACCATCACGAATCCCTCGCCGCACACGTGAAATTCAACGCCCGTGATTTTTTCGAACGCGCGCGCCTCTCCCGTGTCATGTCCCCTCTTGATAAACTGAAGAATACAGACGCGCTGCCCGTGCCCTGCCGCACGCAACGCCATTCCAAAAGCGGAGGTGGTTTTACCCTTACCCGCGCCCGTCAGCAAGATGATCCGATTCTTTGCAGGCATGTTCATTGGACACCATGTGTACTTGGAAAACGCCCCTGTCTGTGATATAACTTATCACCTGTCGGTAACAGGGGACGTTCCGCGACAGAACCCTATGACGACAAACGTTTGTTTAAAACATACCTTTTCGGGACGTTTTCGTCACGACTGTTTTTCGACGGGTGAATCGTTACGATGGACGGTAGTCATACTTTACTCTTTGACGCTCGCACGGCCACACGCGCTTATCCTGGTGTAAACCGGTATATCCGTTCGTTACTTGCATCGCTGATACCCGAGTTGCGCGCCGATGAGCACCTGCACGTGGTTCTGCCGCCTAATGCTGAAATGCCGTTTCTCAACCACCCGTGCGTCACCCCCCATGTAATCGATGCCGACGTGGCGACATTCAAAAGCCATTGGCAAACCTTTAAGTTGGAACGAGCCATCAAACCTGAAGTGTTCCATGCACCGTATATTCTGACACCGCTACGCGTCCCGGGGAAACTCGTTCTGACCGTGCACGACATCATCCCCCTTTCGCACCCACAGTACAGCACTTTCCTGACGCGTGTTTTCTGGAAATTCACAGGACGGCGTGCCATCAGGCATTGCCGTAAACTCATCGGCGTCTCTGAAGACGCGCTCAAAACCTGTGCCCGTTTCTTCGGTTCTCGCGCCACCCGACGTAGCGTGGTCATCCATCACGGCATCGACCCCATCTTTCATCCGCAATCGCCCGAAATCGTGGCCGAAATCCACCGCACCTATCATTTGCCTGAAAAGTTTCTGCTGTACGTCGGCACAGACCGTCCCCACAAAAACGTGACAACCCTGCTCCACGCGCTTGCTCTCATGGACCCAACCGCATCCATTCCACTCGTCATCGCAGGCTTCAACAGTGAAAACAGCCCGCTTCGGCGCGAAGCCGAGCAACTCAAGATCGAGGACCGCATTTTTTGGATTAACGAACTCCCGGACGAAGACTTGCCGGCCCTATATAGCGCAGCCCATGCTTTTCTGTTTCCCAGTCTCGTCGAGGGTTTTGGATTTCCCGTACTCGAAGCGATGGCGTGCGGCACCCCGGTCATCTGCTCCGCGCTCAACGTTCTAAAGGAAATCACAGCCGGAGCCGTCAAGAGCGTTCATCCAACCGACACGCAGGAATGGCGCCGCGCCATTCATGCCGCGATCGTATCGTTGGATTGGCATGATGTTTACCGTGCAAAAGGTCTCGCCCGCGCCGCTCAATTTTCTTGGCCTGCCGCCGCCAGCGCGACACTCGGCCTCTATCGGCAACTCTATCCGAAATCACATCCGCTCTCGACAGAGTCAACCCAAACAATTTAAACTATGTGTTTTTCATCTGGAGAAATAAGCCTATGGTAAAAGCATGCGAACTTAAGAAAGGTAGCCTCGTCGGAATCCGCGGGTTACCCCACGTTCTCGAAACCCTCAGCGTCTCAACCCCCACGGCACGCGGCGCGGCTTCGATCTATCATTTCCGTTTCCGAAATCTCGTCACAAAAGCCAAGCAGGACGTCTCCTGTAAAGGCGAAGAACCGTTTGACAGTATCGACTTCGAACGCCGTCCGATTCAGTATCTGTACAGAGAAGCCGATCTCTACACCTTCATGGATACGGAGGATTTTTCCCAGTTCACACTCCAGCAGGACGCGATCAAGGATCAGCTCAACTATCTCATTGAAGAAATGGAGGGCCTTTTTGCCCTTATGTCGGACGGCAAGGTGCTCACCATCGAGGTACCGCAGAAAGTCGTGTTGGAAATCGATTCCTGTGATCCTGTGATGAAGGGGGCCTCGGTAACAGCCCGCAGTAAGCCAGCAAAATGCAAGACCGGCCTCGTCGTGCAGGTGCCGGAATATCTTGAGGCGGGAGAAAAAATCCTTATCGACACCGCCACAGGCACTTACCTTTCGCGCGCCAATGTTGCGAAATGGTAAAACGCGAATCGTTATCCGCAGCAGAAACAAGCCGCAAAAGACACAAGAGAAAAGGCGATCCACTTGCGTTTTTTGCGGCACGCAATGAGAGTCATCCGTAAAGGAATCCACCCATGAACAGCGACAAAGTTAAAACCGGTTTTCAACGTGCGCCTCATCGCAGTCTTTTCATCGCCACCGGCGTCAAGCGCGAGGATTTCAAAAAGCCCTTCATTGCCGTCTGCAACTCTTATGTGGAAATTATTCCAGGACACCACCACCTGAACAAGGTCGGCGAATGGATCAAGCAGTGCATCCGAGAAGCCGGAGGCGTTCCCTTCGAGTTCAACACCATCGGCATCTGCGATGGCATCGCCATGGGACACAGCGGAATGAAGTATTCCCTGCCCAGCCGCGAGCTAATTGCCGATTCCGTGGAGTCCATGGTCAAAGCCCATTGTTTCGATGCGATGGTCTGTATTCCCAACTGCGACAAGATTGTCCCAGGTATGATCCTCGGCGCCATCCGCGCCAACATTCCAACCATCTTCGCGAGCGGCGGTCCGATGAGAGCCGGAAATCTTGACGGTAAACCCATCGATCTCATTTCCACGTTTGAAGCGGTCGCCCAGTTTAACAACGGTGCCATCGACGCAAAGCAACTCGAACGCGTCGAAGATACCGCCTGCCCCGGTTGCGGCTCGTGTTCCGGCATGTTCACAGCCAACTCGATGAATTGTCTCTGCGAAGCTATCGGTCTCGCTCTTCCCGGCAACGGCACAATCCTCGCCGACGATCCGGCCCGCCGCGAACTCTGGAAAAAGGCCGCCGTTCGTGCCGTTGAAATAGCCAAGGCGGAAGGGCCCAAACCGCGCGATCTCATCACCCTCGCATCGATCGACAACGCCTTCGCGCTCGACATGGCCATGGGCGGCAGTTCGAACACTGTCCTGCACACACTTGCCATCGCGCATGAGGCCGGTATCGCCTACGACCTCGACCGTATCAACACAATCTCAAGAAAATGCCCGAATGTCTGCAAGGTTTCGCCTTCCTGCTCTTACCACATGCAGGACGTCGACGCCGCCGGCGGCATCCCCGCCATTCTCAAGCGTATCGAGGATATTCCCGGACTTATCGATAAATCCTGCCTCACCGTAAGCGGCAAGACACTCGGAGAAATTATTGACGCCGCCTCAGTCTTGGACGATCACGTCATCCGCACGATTGAAAACGCCTATTCAAGAGACGGCGGGCTCACTATCATGCGCGGTAATTTGGCCGAACAGGGAGCCGTCGTCAAGAAAGCCGGCGTGGCCCCCTCCATGCACAAGTTCGAAGGCGAGGCCATCTGTTTCAATTCGGAAGTCGAGGCGTGCGAAGGCATCCTCGCCGGCAAAGTCAAATCCGGTCACGTCGTTGTCATCCGTTACGAGGGCCCACGCGGAGGCCCAGGCATGCAGGAAATGCTTAACCCGACCTCTTACATTATGGGGGCCGGACTCGGAGAATCAGTCGCGCTGATCACTGACGGACGTTTTTCCGGCGGCACCCGAGGCGCCTGCATCGGCCATGTCTCACCCGAGGCCGCCGAAGGGGGACTCATCGGATTGATCAAGGATGGAGACCGTATCCGCATCGATATCCCGGAACGTACGCTTGAAGCGCTGATCGATGACTCCGAGATCGCACGACGCCGAGCCGCAGCCCCCGAATGGAAGCCTCGCATTCTTTCCGGCTGGTTACGCCGCTACTCACTCATGGTCGGCAACGCCAGTTCGGGCGCGTCATTGATGTAAAACCGAAATGGCCCTTTCACTCAAAAGTCAGGCTACCCGATTCTCC
>CAZTDL010000137.1:0-9079 GCA_964612775.1 uncultured Lentisphaeraceae bacterium | reverse complement strand
GATACAAGGATTATCCGGGCACGGCCTGTCTGAAACTTGACGGCGGCACCTTGACGAGCCGGACATCGACGGTCATCGGCATGTATTATCCAGGTTTGGCAACGCTTGCGCGAGGGACCCTTTACAGCGGGACAGATTTGTATATCGGAGGGTATGGCGACTGCCACAGCGGCCGGGGTATCGTCACCAACACCGGTGCGACTATCATCGCCTTGAAGGTGCATGTGGGCCACGAAGCGAATACGTTCGGTCGGCTGGCGCATGGCGGCGGGACTCTGGACTGCCAAGCGACAGACACGCGCTCGTCGCTTCAGATCGGGTACAATGGCGGAGTCGGCGAGTTCGAGGCCGGGGCTGATTTTAGCGCCTATGACATGGGCATCGGCCTTCGCGGTTCCGCGTTGTTTCCGCTCGGCACGGGCACGGTGACGGTGACCGAAAAAGCAGTCGGCGAGATCCGAAGCCAGTTACGGGTCAGCAATGGGGCCCTCATCATGAAAGGGGGCCAGTTCCGTTTTCAGAACACATCGGAGACGCTCGCCAACCTGTATGTGTGTCAAGATGCCGACGGACAGGCGCTGATACGCGGTTGGGGCCGTTTTGTCTGTAACGATCCCGCTAAACCCCTTCGCCTGATCAACAATGGCTGGATCATCGCCGATGGGGAAGGCGTGAACCGCGAGTTGGATTTTGAGCGATTCTCGGTCGTCGACAATGATCCGCACGGTCGTCCGCGTAATGGCAACGGCTGGTATGCGGTCAACAAGGGACGCGTGTTGTTTCCCCGCGTAGACCAAAGCTTTCTGCCCGGAACGGCCGTTTGTTGGGGAGATGTCCCCTCCAAAGCGGTTCCCGAACGGATCAACAGCGTTGCCCTGACGTTCACGGCACCCGTCACCTGCTCGATCCGCGGCGGATTCTGCGCGTCTGATCGAAACGACCTTCCGCGCGGCCTGCCCGAACATCTGCGCCCCGTCGGTCTTTGGTGCATCGGTGCCTGTTCGGAGCGGGACCGGTTGATTCCGGTGTCTTTTGCCGGGGTTTCGCTGACGTTCAGATACGATCACACGAAGCTGGTCGCGACCGACCGGAAGCTCAGGCTCTACCGCTATGACGGCAACGCTTGGATACAGGTCGGCACAGGTCTGCCGGGCGGCGGAAACCGGATCGCGACCGATACGGCGCTCGCGGCGGTCGCGTCCGGCGAGTACAACATCGGCTGGTTCGCACTCCTGGCGGCGGAGACAAACGGTACCGTCCTGTCGATTTTTTGAGAATGACCGCAAAAGCGGCCTAAATTAAATAACAATGAAACAGATAAGCAACGGCTCAAACAGGAGAGATGCATGAAAGTGAAGGCAACGATAGACGGCATTCTCGTCGCCGGATTCCTGATCGGGACACACGTGAAGGCGGCGGATTTGTATTACTCGGCCACCGGATCGGGCTATTATTCGTGGGACGTCGCTTCGGCTTGGATGATCTATGGCGGCGGCGGTCCCGTCGGCCGCCTGCCGGGCACAAACGACGAGGTGCGGATCAATGCCACGTCCCCCAGAGCGGAGGATGGGCACGCGCTGACCGTCACCAACGGCGTCTTCGCCGAATGCAATACCTTCGCATCAGGCTACCAGAACTACCCCGGCACCGCTTGGTTCCGGCTGGACGGCGGAAGCCTGACCTGCCGGACAGATTTCATAACTGGCCAGAACTATCCTGGTCTGGCGACGTTGGAGAGTGGCAGCCTCTGCGTCGGCACCGGCTTCTATGTCGGTTACGCGTCCGGCGGCAAGGGTGTCGTCACCAACACCGGCGCGGCGGTCACCGCCGCCAACATTTCCATGGGATATGTGGCGGGAAGTTCCGGCAGGTTGGTGCATGGCGGCGGCAGTCTGAACACGGAAGGCCTTTTGAATGTCGGCCGGAACGGCGGAATCGGCGCGTTCGAGGCGAACGCGCCCTTCGGCGTCAGAATCATGATCGTTGGAACGGGACTTGCCCCGAATGTCCCCGGCACGGGTACGGCGACGGTGGTCGAGGGTGCCGTCGGCACCGTCGACGAATACCTGCGGGTGAATAACGGCAGCCTGTTTATGCGGGGCGGACAGATCCATTTGCAGAACACGGGCAACCCGGTCCGGACTAACCTGTACGTGCGCACGGGCGAAGACCGTTGCGGGCAGATTCGGGGGTGGGGCTATGTCGGGTACACGAACGAAAACATGACTCTGAGGATGATCAACAACGGACGGATCGTGGCCGACGGCGAGGGTGAGGAGCGCGATCTGGATTTCAACATGATCGCCGTCGTCAACAACGATATTCCGAACGGGATGACCGGTACGAACGGCTGGTATGCCGTCAACAAGGGGTGTTTGCGGTATCCGCGCACTTGGCAGACGTATACGCCGGGGACGGTATACTGTTGGGGCGATCTTTACAGCAAGACGAGCCCCGAAATGGTCAACAGCGTCGGTTTTGGTTTTACGGCATCGGTCAATTGCGCCATTCGCGGATCTCTCTGTTCGCCAGACCGGAGCGATATTCCGGCCGGTCTGCCTGCTCGTTTGCGTCCGCTCGGCGTGTGGCAGATCGGAGCTTTTTCCGGCAAGCTTGCTTTAACGAAAGTGTCGTTTACCGGTGTTTTACTGACTTTCCGTTACGACCACACCCAAGTCAGGGCGACGGATCGGATGCTCCGGCTCTACCGCTACGACGGCAGCGCCTGGGTTCAGGTCGGCGCGTGTGAGCCCGGCGGCGATCCTCTGATTTCGACTGACGCGTCGCTTGCCCCGGTGGCTTCGGGCGATTACAACATCGGCTGGTTCGCGGTCATGGCTGCGGATCAGCACGGCACACTGATCTCCGTACAGTAATCAAAGGAAATCCACATGACCACACGTCGCGAGTGTTTAACTCACACCGCTGCTGCGGCGATCCTTGCCGCTCTGCCGCGCATGGCGTTCGGCAATACGGCCGCCCAACCGAAAGAACGGATCAAGATCGGCCAGCTCGGCATCGGCCACAACCACGGCGCGGCCAAAATGGCGACCTTCCGCAAGCTAAAGGATGACTACGAAGTGGTGGGCGTCGTCGAGCCGGATCCGAAATGGCGCAAGAAGCGCGAGAAAGAGAAGGCCTACAAGGATCTGCCGTGGATGACGGAAGAGGAGCTGTTCGCGGTCAAGGGATTGAAGGCCGTGGCCGTGGAGACCGATGTGCCCGACCTGACCGCCGCGGCGTTGCGCTGCGTCAAGGCGGGCTTTCACGTTCATGTCGACAAGCCGGGCGACGAATCGTTCAAGGCCTTCAGCGCGCTGCTGGACGAGGCCGGCCAACGCAAACTGGCCGTTCAGATGGCCTATATGTTCCGCGGCAACCCCGCCATGCAGTTCTGTTTCAAGGCTGTGCGCGCGGGTCTGTTGGGGCGCGTCTTTTCGATCGACGCGGAGATGAGCCGATATCAGTCGCCTGATTATCATCGGTGGTTAAGTCAGTTCAAGGGAGAAAATTTCTACATCTTCAGCTGCCACCTGATCGACCTTGTCGTCGCCATGCTGGGGGAGCCGGAGCGCATCACGCCGTTCCTGCGGCAGACCTGTCCCGAACGGAAGACCGTCGACAACGGACTGGCCGTGCTGGAATATCCGGGGACGCTTGTGACGGTCCGTTCGGCCGCCCAAGAGGTCGAGGGCGAGAAGCGCCGGCACCTGGTGATCAGCGGGGACAAAGGAACGATCGAGATCCGCCCGCTCGAAGAGCCGGCAACGGTGCTGAAGCTGACGCTGAAGGAAGACAGCGGTTCCTACCGCAAAGGCACGCACACCGTCGATTTCCCGAAAATGGGAGGACGGTATGATAACCAACTCGCCGAGTTCGCCCGTATCGTGCGCGGCGAAATTCCGAACCCGTATTCGCTCGCGCACGAGCGGCTGGTGCAGAAGTGCGTGTTGTTGGCCTCCGGTGTCGCGCTCGACGGCTAGCGTGTTCTTAACTCGACTGAAAAGGAGACTTCTGTGAGACATGAAATCACCCGGCGTCAGGCTCTCGCTCTGACCGCTGTTGCGGCAGGCGCGACCGTCGCGCTTCCCGTTTGTGCTGCGGAAACGAAGTCTGCGTCCGTTCCCGCGCGCGTTCTGGGACGAACCGGCGTGAAGGTGCCGATCCTCGGGTTCGGCAGCGGCAGTCGATTCTGTAATGCCTACGCCAAGAAAGAGGACGAAGCCGTGGCGGCGCTCCATCGCTCGGTCGATCAGGGCATCACCTATTTCGATACGGCCACCAGCTACGGCAACGGGTTCGCCCAGCGTATGATGGGACGCGTGCTGAGGACGCGGCGTACAGAGGTTTTCATCGCCACCAAAATTTATGGCGGCAAACGCGACGAGATCCTCCGTAACCTCGAAGAGACGCTTCGGCGCCTGCAGACGGACCATGTGGATCTCCTCCATATCCACAAGCTGGAGAGCGACGACGAAGTCGAGCGTTTGGGTGAAAAGGGCGGCAGCGTCGAAACCTACTACCGTCTACGCGAGCAGAAGGTGGCCCGGTTCATCGGAATCACGGCGCACTCCGATCCGTTGCCGCTGAAACACTTTATCGAACGATACGATTTCGACTGTGCGCAAATGGCTCTCAATGCGGCATTGCAGGGCGTGATCCGTTATGAAGGCGGCTATAAGCCCAACCCCGCCAGTCGCCCCAGTTTCGAAACCATCGCGCTGCCTGCGGCGCAGAAAAAGAATATGGGTATCTTGGCGATGAAGGTGCTCGGCCAGGGACATTTGGTCGGTAGCGATCCTCTCAAGGCGGACGCGCAAACCCTGATACGCTATGTGTGGAGTCTGCCGGTGGCCTCGTCCATGATCGGCATGACCGACATGGCGGAGATCGACCAGAATGTCGCGTGGGCGCGCTCGTTCGCGCCGTTGGCCGCTGACGAAATGAAAGCGCTCTCCGGTAGACTCGCCGCCGAACACAAGACCGCGCTTGACCGCCATTTCACCAACCACGATGACAGATGTTGACGTTCGAAAAAAATTCCTCGGACCGAACGTCGAGTGCCTCAACCGAAAAGGGTTACGACGCTCGACACGCAGAAACAAGGAACAGAATCATGAAACAGCCATGGAACATGATGAGTTTAACCGCACTGGTTTTCTCGGCGGCCGCGTATGCGGCCGATCCCTCGCTGCCCGACGCGAAGCCGGTGCCGGACATGCAGGTGATTCCTCAGCCGTATGCGCAGGCCTCGTTCGAACATCTCGGACGCGAGCTGACGCGCTACCATTTCGGGTCGGGACTTAGGCATCCCTTCTGGTATCCGATCACCGGGCCGGGCGGTCGCTCGCTGACCCGCATGAACATGCCGTACGACCCCGGCAAGTCCATGACGCGCGACAAGCAGCCCTCGGATCCGGCCAAGCCCGAGGACCCTCTCGGTCACAGTCATCAGACCTCGGTGTGGATCTGCCACAAGGATGTCAACGGTTTTGATTTTTGGCGCGACGGCGGACCGATCGCCGGGCAGATTCTGCACCAGACCGACCGCGACGGACTCGAGTATGACGAGGTGGACGGAACGGCGACCCTGCTGACGCGCAACGCTTGGAACGATCCGCAAGGCAACACGCTGATGATCGACCGCCGCCTGGCCACGGTTTTTACCGGCGTGAACGGCTCTTGGTGGCTGGTCATCGACATCCAGTTTGAGGCGCCGCCGGGCAAGCCCGTCACCTTAGGCAAGACCACCTTCGGCCCGCTCGGCGTCAGAATGGCGAAGACCGTCAGCGTGAGCGAGGGCGGCGGCCGCATCCTGAACAGCGGGGGCGATCTTAATGAGAAAGGGGTGTTCCGCAAGCACGCCCGCTGGGTGGATTACAGCGGCCCGGTCACACGCGAAGAGTGCGGCGGCATAACTTTGATGGACCATCCGCAGAACCCGAACCATCCCGCGATTTTTCACGTGCGCGACAACGGTTGGCTGGGTGTGACCCTGACGCCCGACGAGAAGCGCGTGATCGAACCCGGTAAACCGTTGCGTCTGCGTTACGCCCTTTGGGTGCACAACGGCGTTCCCGGCGTGCAGATGGTCAATCAGCAGTGGCAGGCCTTTGTCGGCTCTCCGCTCGCGGACCTTAAAGTCAAACACAAACCGCATTGATGAAAGACATCGCCTGAAATGGAATGGTGAAATGATGGAATGGTGGAATGATCGGGTGAAGAGGCGATTTTACGGGAATCCGTGGGGAATCGTCGGCGCGTTGTTGACCGTGGCGAGCGCGGGCCAGGGGACGGCCGGGGAGAGATGTGTTGCCGACGCGGGGATCGACTGGCGCTTTTATGACGTCTACAGCGATAATCCGGTCGCCTATCAGAACAATCGGACGGACGATACGGCTACGGATACCCAGAAAGGAACATACTATAGCTACTACCGGCTGCGAACGCGGCCGGGGGCACGTGTGGATATCGGCGACCGATACGGGGTGTACGGCCGCCTCGCGAATGAGTTCCGTGTGTACGACAACAATAGACAGACCCAACGGTGTCCTCACGAACTTTTCATCGACAACCTGTATGTCGATGTTCTCGATGTGTGGCCGGACCGGCTCGGCGTGCGGGTGGGCCGTCAGGACTTGAAATACGGTGCGGGACGCGTGATCCGCGACGGTACGCCGGGCGACATTTCGAGATCCTATTATTTCGACGCGGTCAAGTCCGAGTTCCGGATCACCGAGGCGAGCACTTTGGATCTGACGGGCATTTGGCAGCGGACGAAAGACGCGTGGACGCTGGGAAACGAGGACGTGGATTTGACAAAGTACCAGGCCTGCGAAGACGGCAACGATCTGACCGAGCGCGCCTTGGCGGCGTATTACAGCAACCGGGAGCAAAAAGCGTTTCCCTTCGAACTCTATTATGTCTACAAAGACGAATCGAGGTGGTACTCCAGCACTGACAACCGGTTGCCGGAGCGGCGATATCACACCGTGGGCATGCGGATGATCCCGCGCTTCAGCGGCCACTGGTCGGCGGAGGCCGAAATCGCCGGACAGTACGGCACAATCGGCGACAGCGGTTCAAACGGCGAACGCGATATTCTCGCCTGGATGGCCTATGGCGGCACCACCTGCACCGTTACGGAATGGGGCTGGAAACCCTATGTCACCGCCGCCACGCTGGTTTTGTCGGGTGACGACGAAAGATTTGACGATCCGGATGCCCGCGGAACGGATACGGGGTGGAATCCCGTCTTCGGCCGTGCGGTTTGGACCAGCGATATCATGTCGGCGGCCTACGCCAATTACCGATTGTCCAACCTGATTTATCCCCACGTCGAGATCGGAGTGAATCCTTCGGACGGCTATGCGTTCAACGTGCAGGGCGGTCCGCAATTCGCCTGCGAGAGCGACAACGGCAACGGCGATTCGTTCCGCGGTTATCTGGCGGTTGCGCGATATCAGTTTCCTCTGGTGCGGGCGTCTAAAGAACGGCGCGGCGCGGTCCGCGGCGCGGTCAAACTGGAGGTGCTGGAGGCCGGCGATTACTACGGCGATCCGGAGGTCGCCTATTACCTGAGGTTTGAAATTCATGCGCAACTGTAAGGCGGGGTTGAATCATGATGCGAAAAACGCAATCGCGTGGTCTGTTGGACGGCTCAGGGCTGCTTCGCCCTCCAGCACAAGACCGCAGCAGCGCGGGGCGAGGCCGAGACGAGCCGCATCCGATCCGGGCGTCACTTGAAATGGATGAACCGAGCAACGAGAGAGGGGCAGAAGATATGCGAACGAACAACGTGAATCGGCGGGGTTTCATGAAAACAACGGCGGCCGGCCTCGGCGGCCTGACGGTTTTAAGCGCGCGTGGCCAAAACGCGGTCGCCGCGCCCAAGCCGTTGCGCGTCGCTGTGATCGGCTGCGGGGTGCAGGGGACGCATGTGCACATCCCCGCGGCCTGTAAGGAGCGGATCGTGGCGCTCGTCGATCCCGATAAACGTCAGCTTGAAGGTGCGATGAAACGGATCCGCGAGGTGTCGCCCGGGACCGATACGGGCCCGATCCGGACGTTCGCCGACTACCGCAAGCTGTTTGACGCGATGGGCCAAGAGCTGGACGCGGTGATGATCGCCACGCCCAACCACCAGCATATGCTGCCGGCGGTGATGGCGATCCGGCGCGGCATTCCCGTCTACGTCGAGAAACCGCTGACCCACACGCTCGCCGAGGCGCGGCAGCTCGCGGAAGAGGCGCGGCGTTATAAGGTGGCCACCCAGATGGGCAATCAGGGCCAGTCGAGCGAAGGCAGCCGTTTGCTGTGCGAATACGTCGCGGCCGGCGCGATCGGCCAAGTGCGGGAAGTCTTCTGCTGGAGCAACCGGGCGAACGGGTTTCCCGCGGACACCGTGCGTCCTCCCGCCCTTTCCGTGCCGGAGGGCTTCGACTGGGATCTGTGGATCGGTCCCGCGCCGTTCCGCAACTATCATAAAGATCTGCATCCGCACACGTGGCACTCATGGCGCGACTTCGGCAACGGCTCGCTCGGGAACATGGGTTGCCACATCATGAATCACGCCTACTGGGCGCTGAAGCTCGGCAGCCCTGCGGCGGTCGAGCTGGAAGAGGTCACGGGCGGCAACGACGCTTGTTGGCCCGTCGGAACCCGTATCCGCTGGGAGTTTCCCGCGCGCGGGGACATGGCCCCCGTCAAGGTCTGCTGGTACGACGGCCTCGCGAAGGGCAAGTCTTTTAGCCTGGAGACCGTGGAACCGCGCTGGAAGCATGTGGCGGACAGCGCGCGGAACTTCCCGCCGATTCGCGAGGAGCTGAAGCGGAAGTATGATCGCGAGCTGCCCGACGAAGGTTCGCTGCTCGTGGGCGACAAAGGACTCATGACGATCGACAAGCACGGCGAAGGATTCCGCATGATCCCGGAATCGGCGCACCGCGCCTTCCCGAGGCCGCCTAAGGCCCTGCCGCGCGTGAAGGGCTCGCATCAGGCGGACTTCTTCCGCGCGTGCCGGGGCGGCGCGCCGGCCAGCTCGAACTTCGATCACGCGGGGCCTCTGGCCGAGATCGTG
>CAZTDL010000136.1:0-9114 GCA_964612775.1 uncultured Lentisphaeraceae bacterium | reverse complement strand
AGGCTGTTGACACCTCGACGACACTCGGCCGCTTTCAGCGTCACAGATTCGCGTTGCGTTCAAACGGACACGATTCCACCTGCGTTCCGTGACGACAAATTCGCGATTTTCAGACAGAGCAGCGCCCAGAAGCAACCGATCAACGCAGCCATATGGGGCTGAAGAAGAGAAGGAAGACTATAGATGACGGCAACGCCGGGAAACCAAAGAGCCTACGCGGGAAGCAGGTTCGGCAGAACAATTCGCGAATACCAGCCTTTGTCCAGTTCCGCGCATGTTTTTTTCCAAGAGAATCCGTTGTTGAGCCAAAGGTGGCTCACGGCGTTGGACGGACATCCCCAAAGGGGCGTAAAAACGAACATATCCGTCAGCACTTTCGCAGCCACGACGGACACGGCATCGCCGATTCCATAAAACCATGCCTGAACCGCATAAAACCAGTAGCACACCACGCCTTGAAACCCCCACCAAACCAATGAGAACGACAGTGTCCTGAACAGGCTCACGGGGCGCAGGGACGGGATAAGCGCCTGAAACAAAAAGGGGACGAGCCCTGCAAAAAGGGCCCGGGTCGCGAACGAGAACACAAACCCATGCGCATCCTGAAGCCGAGCCACAATCTCCAATGCGCGGCGAAAATCGGAGGAACACATGTAGACCGCGAGAAACAAGACCGCGACCCCCTGCAGCATCAAGCCGGGCAGCAAGTTCGCGCGAGCGGCATGCAGTCCGATCTTCCAAGCGACCGCAACGCGATGCTGAACAGATTCCGTTTTACGCAGGTTTGTCATGGCGAACCCATTCTCAGCGCCGAGCGTCAACTTTGGCGCGAGTGGTCCAGAGTCCTGACGACGGTGTGGCGATATAGTATACACGTTCGCCGTCGGGCATGCGATTCCACCCTTCACGCATGTCGGAAGGCGGATAACGGCGTAAGGCTTCGCCGATATCCATATAGGCGTAATGGACAGATTCGACCTCGCTGCGGGAAAGTTTCCCTGGCGCATAGCGGACTGTGAAACGCCCCTCGGTTGAGCCATGCAGGAGATGCGCGGTTCCGTGTGCAAGATCGCGCATATCCGCATTCCGCCGGTAGAGGTCGAGAGCCTTTTGCGTGCCGCAATAGCCGTATTTTCGAATCAGCGCGTCCACCTCCGGCTGCTCGCCGAAACGTTCGACACCGGGTGCAATGATAAGCAGTTCGCCTCCATCGGCCAGCGCCATGCGCGTGCGGTAGATCGCCTTGTTGGCCACCCACGTGGCGCGGAATTCGTCCGCCTGCATCACGGCGACAATCTTTTGGACCGGCTTATCGAACACCGTGATATTTTGCTCACGACTTGCTCGCGCCGCTAAAAAATAGGTCTCTATGTCATCGCCGACGTATACGCCGGAATGCACCAGCTTTCCCTGCTCGTCCCGCCGCATGACGACTTCAAAATAGACGTCAGGAATATGGCCAAGCACTTTCTCCTCCGCCCAGTTGAAACAGGCCCGCACCGGTGTACAAAGGTTGCCAAGATTATTTTCGATGCCGTAACACGCTGAGGCAAGGTGTGATCCGCATATCGTCGCCTTCCCCCCCAGCCCGATGAAGTAATTCTTGTTGTGGTTGGCAAAACCCAGCACTTCATGAGGAACGATATGGCCGATGTTGACGACTAAATCCCATTTTTCGGTCACCGCCGCCGTGTTGAGGTCCACGGGAATATCCCAGTCCGCCGCGCCGCGCGTTTTTTTCTTCACAACGCCTGCGGGAATCACGCCGAGACGCGTAACCCCCTTCCGCCAGTCATGCACGCGGATGCGAGCGGGAGGGATCGATCCGAACATCCAACGATTGTCCGCATCCGAATGCGGAACGTGTTGCCCGAGCGTTGGAATAAGATGCACGTCGCAGGTTTTAGGAAGCAATTTGAAAAGGGTTTCGGCGATCCATCCCGCACCGCTGTGCGCCCGTGTGATATCCGGCGGCAACAGCAGAACGCGACGGAAATCGCAACCGAGACGATCACGGGCCTCATCCAAAAGACGTTGGCATAGACTTTCGATTTCCGATCGCGACAGAGCGTGCCCTTCTTGATAAAACCAAGGCATATCAGACTTCTTTCGTTCAATTCTTCGATGAAGCGACGATTGATCACACGCGCATAGTTAATCGCCTCTTTGGACGGAAGTCAACGTGTTACTAAACTTATTTTCGTAACATTTCAGCCGAAACAGGCTGCCCGCCGGAAACATATCGGGCTCCGTTGCCGCCGGCAGAGTTGCCGTTCGTCCAGCGTTGATCTATACTGAAGGCGCGTTAAAGTAAGGATAAAAACGGCACATTGACGTGAATTATGAATACGAAAAGCGATTCCATGCATGACTTTCTGCGGTCAACAGAGATCATCAACTGGACACACCCGTTGGTATCCAGACAGGCCAGAGCGCTGTGCGCGCAAAGAAGCGACGTCGCGGCTACCGCCCAAAATTGCTTCGAATGGGTACGCGATCACATTGCGCACAGTCACGACTACCGCATGTCGCCAACCACCTGTTCCGCCTCCGAGGTCTTAGCGGCGGGGACAGGCTACTGTTTCGCTAAAAGTCATCTGCTCGCGGCGCTCCTGAGGGCCAACGGTATCCCAACGGGCTTCTGTTATCAACGTCTAAGCCGCGACGGCCAAGGCCAGCCCTTCGTGTTACACGGTCTCACCGCCGTTCATTTGCCCCTGCACGGTTGGTATCGGGCGGACCCTCGCGGCAACCGGGCCGATATCGATGCGCAGTTTACGCCGCCCGTTGAGAGGCTCGCCTTCTGCATAGGGCTCCCCGGCGAGGCTGACCTGCCTGAAATATGGACCGACCCCTTGCCTGTGGTGATCGATGCGCTTCGGTCTTTCGGAACGTGGGAAACCTTATGGGACAATCTGCCCGACATTGAACCGCACAGACTTCAAAATCAGATCGGCCATCGATCGGCAACGCAAAAAACGCAGGCTAAAGAATGATCATCAGAAAAGAAATAACGTCCGACAGCGAAGCCATCGACAGCGTTACAGCGGCGGCCTTTATGACGCTCGCGATCAGTCGTCACACCGAGCCGTTCATCATCCGCGCCTTGCGTGCCGCGGGCGCGCTGACGCTCTCGCTTGTCGCCGAAGACGAGGGGGGCGTCGTCGGGCATATCGCCTTTTCGCCCGTCGCGATTTCCGATGGGACAACCGGCTGGTACGGAATCGGCCCCGTTTCCGTTCTGCCCGCGCATCAGAGACAGGGCATTGGAACGGCGCTCATCAACCGCGGGATATCCTTGATCAAAGAAAAGGGCGGTCAAGGTTGCGCCCTCGCGGGAGACCCGAACTATTATAAACGGTTCGGGTTCCGGAATGATCCTGCTTTGACGCATGTGGAAATCCCGCAAGAATTCTTTCTGGTTTTGCCGTTCACCCCAACAGTGCCTAAAGGCACCCTGACGTTTCACCCGGGATTCGGGGCCGAACACTGAGTCGGCGGCACCCTAACGGCAGCAAACGCATTCACCCGATTCACGCCTCCTGTTTTCCAAACTTACGGTTTGTTTTCACCTCCGTTTGCGGTAAACTGATTTGCTCAATCTGAAAGGAATCACCATGAAAATTTTAGTGACCGGGGGCGCGGGGTTCATCGGCAGCCATACCTGCGTCGAGCTCCTGAACGCCGGACATAGCGTTGCGGTCGTCGACAATCTCTGCAACAGCAGCAAGGAAAGCTTAAGCCGTGTCGCGCAAATCACCGGCAAACAGGTCACCTTTCACGCGGTCGACATCCGCGACCGCGCCGCGCTCGACAACGTCTTCAATGCCGAAGGTCCTGTTGACGCCGTGATCCATTTCGCCGCACTCAAAGCGGTCGGCGAATCCACGCGCATTCCCCTCGCCTGTTATGGGAACAACATCACCGGCACGATCACCCTCTGCGAGGCCATGATCGCCGGGGGATGCAAAAACATCGTCTTCAGCTCCTCCGCCACCGTTTACGGCGACCCCGCATCCGTCCCCATCCGCGAAGATTCGCCCACGCCGGGCGCGACCAACCCCTACGGATGGACCAAACTGATGATGGAGCAGATCTTCCGTGATGTTCAGAAGGCCGACCCCGCCTGGAACATCATCCTGCTGCGTTACTTCAACCCCATCGGCGCGCATCCGAGCGGTCTGATCGGTGAAGATCCCGCCGGCATACCCAACAACCTCCTGCCCTTCGTGGCGCAGGTGGCGATCGGACGCCATCCCCATCTCATGGTCTACGGCAACGACTATCCGACCCCAGACGGCACAGGTATCCGCGACTACATCCACGTGGTCGATCTCGCGGTCGGTCACCTCAAAGCGCTCGATAAGCTGGCCTCCAAACCCGGACTTGCGGTCTACAACCTCGGCACCGGCAACGGTTCCAGCGTGCTGGACGTCATCAAAGCCTTCGAAAAGGCTTCGGGACGTCAAGTGCCTTATCAGATCAAGCCGCGCCGGCCGGGCGACATCGCCGCGTGTTGGGCCGATCCGACCAAGGCCTTCAACGAATTGGGATGGAAGGCGGAACGCGACTTGTACGCCATGTGCGAAGACGCGTGGCGCTGGCAATCCAAGAACCCGAACGGCTTCGCGAAAGCGTAATTCATGTCGGAATGGACAGACATCATCGACGGCATTGCCGACCACGTCGCGCTGCTCAAAGAATTGGGAGAGCGGACGGTCGAGATCGATCTTGCCGTCATGCAGTCACTGACGGCAAAAGGGAAAACGCCGTCCACGCCGCAAAACGCGTCTGTCCACGCCGCTTCCGGACCGCCGGCGAGCCCGACGGACCGCACGGGGGAACCCCCGCAAAGTCAGCGGCGGCCCCCCGTTGCCGTCACGGCACCGCCGACACCCGGCAACACGCCTGCCCGTTCGCCCGAGGAACGCCGCAAAGCCCTTGATGAGATCGCCGTGCGCATCGACGCGTGCAGCGCATGCGTCTTGCGCCAACAACGCGCCCACTCCGTCCCGGGACAGGGCAACGGCAACAGTCCGGATGTCATGTTCATCGGCGAGGCTCCGGGCGCGGAAGAAGACCAGCAGGGGCTCGCGTTTGTGGGTGCGGCGGGGCAACTGCTGACCAAGATGATCAACGCCATGGGGTATGCGCGCGACGACGTTTTCATCGCCAACATCTGCAAGTGCCGCCCGCCCAAAAACCGGACGCCTCAATCCGATGAAATGCAGACCTGCCTGCCGTTCTTGCGCGAGCAGATCCGCATCATCCGGCCGAAGACCATCGTCCTTCTGGGAGGCACGGCGCTCAAAGGGTTGCTCGACACGCAGGTCGGCATCACCCGGATGCAGGGGCAGTGGAGCCGGTACGAAGGCATCCCGGTCATGCCGACATTCCACCCCGCCTACGTTCTACGCTTTGAATCGTATGGCGATATGGCCTCTTTGAAAAAAGCGAAAAACGAGGTGTGGCACGCCCTCAAGCTGGTGCTCGCCCAACTCGGCAAACCCGTGCCCACACCGTCCGCAGCAAAATAAGCGATGTAGCAGCGCCATCCGATCCGTTTCCAAACGCGCGCCGTCAAACGGCCGTAGAATACGCCTCGCGCCCAAAAAGAAAGTGCGGTTTTGGCCTTTCCGGCGGATTTACAGACCAGCTTTGTTCTGCTAATATTTAAAACTGTTACTTGATAAAGAGATTTGCATCGTGCTTCATGTAGACTAAAGGAGTCGGTTATGTCGAATCTAGACAGTGAACTCAGCCGGATTAACGGCAAAATCAATCGCTGGCAAACGGTCGAGCGTTTGATCTTTGTTGTGGCCATTCTGATCAGTGTTTGGACTGTCCTGACCGCTCTCGACGTCTGGTTGCGCCCGCGTTTTTACGGACGGCTCTCCTTGTCGGTCATATTAATAACGCTTGCCGTCGCCGGCGTGGCCGTGCTCTTCCGCGCGTTGAGTCATAGACGGTCGTCTGCCGCCGTCGCCGCCTTTCTTGAAAAGAAATTTCCCCAGCTCGACAACCATCTGATCAACCGCGTGCTTTTTGCGGGCGAGTCGTCGCAATCCTCATGGCTTAAATCCTATCTCAATGAAGCCGTGCCCGGATTCTCCGGATTGCCGCTCGGCGAGATTAAAAACATGAAACTGCGCAAGCGTGGCGCGGCGGCCGTGGCGGTCGCCCTGCTCGCCTTGACTGTGCCCGCCTTCATACTCGGCCACGCATGGACAGTCGCCATGCAACGCGTGGCGAACCCCTTCTCACGCCTCTCGCCGCCGACTTTCGCCAAGGTTTTGGATGTAACGCCTGCCAACAAAACAATTGTTCAAGGCGACGGCATCGACCTGACGGTCAAGGCAAAAGGCCGGGCCGGACAGTTCATCGACATTGACATTCTTCCCGCCGACGACAAGCGTTCGACGATCCGCGTGGGCCAGTTCAAAGCCACCGGCGAAGAAGAGGAATTCACCTATCGGGTCTCCAAGATCTCAACCTCGCTCGCCTACCGCTTCAAAGTCGGCGATGCCTATCCGACCGAAAAATACACGGTGAACACCGTGCCGCCCCTCGCGTTGGTTTCCCTGCGGCTCACCATCACCCCCCCCGGCTATACCGCCTTGGCCCCGCGTTCCTTTGACGCGCTCACGAACGAGATCACCCTCCCCGTCCATTCGACCGTCGCCTTCCGCGCGGTCTGCAACCGTCCGGTGGTCTCGACCGAAATCGTTTTCGAGAAATCGAACCTGCCGCTTGCCCCCGGCGCAAACAAAGCGGAATGGTCGGGGTCCGCGGCCTTAAGCGAGGGGGCGCAGTTCCAAATCGCCGCCAAAGACGACCTTGGGCTGGAGATGCGGGTTCCGGTCCGTTTCCAACTTCTGGAAGACCGTTCCCCTTCCATTAAGCTGGTGGTGCCCTCGGCAAGCAAGGCGGTGTTACCGCCCAACGCCATTCCCGTCGTGCACTTTGAGGCTACCGACGAATACGGCCTCGGCAAAGTTCGACTGGAACGGGTCAACAAGGGTGCCAAGGCAACAGCCGAAGGCGAAGTGCTCAAAGAGTGGGACTTAAAAGGCCAAAAGACCTTCAATGAAAAATGGATCGGCTCGATCGAGGACGTCAACGTCTCTTCGGCCCTGCGCATCGTGGCCTTCGACAACATCGCGGACGCCCCCCCCAACCGTTCGGTCAGCCCGCTCATTAATTTCGAGATGACGACGATCGCCTCTCAGATGGCGAACGCAAACCAGCAGCGCGCCGAAGCCCGCAAGACCATCGGCGAGCTGGTGGCCCGCCAGCGCGCCACGCTGGCCGTTACCACCCGCCTGCAAGGAGGGCTCCCGACCTTTGACGAGCAACTGTGGAAAGAGACGGCGGACAAACAGAACGAGATTAAGGCCTATGCCGCGACGTTGCTCAAAACCAAGGATGCCGCCATCGGCACCGCCCGCGTCGCACTCGATAAAGCCATTCAAGGTCCGCTTCCCGAAGCCGTGATCCGACTCACACGCATGACGACCGGCGCCGCAGAAACCCGCCTGGAAAACGCCAAGCTCGCCGTCGAAGCCCAGAACACCGTGCTGCGTTTGCTTGTCCAAGCGGACGGCAACATGAACAAAGGCGAGGTCTCGCAGGCCGCAGCCGGCGTGCTCGCCATGCTCGAAGGCATCCGTAAGGGACAGGTCGGCAATCTGAACGCCACACTCAAAGCCGTGAAAAACAACACGGAGATGCCGGAAGCCATCATTGACCGCCAAGACAACCTCGCGCAAGACATGGATGCCATGGTCGGATTCTGCCGCTCCGAATCGAAGCAGGACCGTGACGGCGAAGAGTTCGGCGCGCTCATGAACAAGATCGCCGATAAAGCTCTTGAACTCAAACTCCAGCCCGCGATGGTCAACATCGCGGAGATTATGGACTCCGACAAATTCGCCGATTCTGTGCCTCAGCAAAACACCGTCACAAACGGGATTGCCACCCTCATGGAGTTCCTCAAGGAGTGGCGCGAAACCGACACGAAGGAAAAAACCGAAGACGCGGTTGCGGTGATTAAAGACGCCAAGCAGTCCATCAAGAAAATGCAGGATCTCCAGGCGAGCGTTGTGGATGCGTTGCGCGAAACCGGCAGCCAAGGCGACAAGACCGAAAAACTCGATGAGGACCTGCTCGAAGAAATCGCGGAACTCAAAGCAAACATGGCGCAAGCCATGTTGAAAGTCGCCACCGATCTGCAGTCCATGCCGGAACTTGACTCGGTCAACGAACTCGTCACCGACACCTTCCAGACGTACGAGGAGATGAAGCAGGCCGAGGGTTCGGGCACCAACGCCGTGGTCGAGACCGGTCTTCAAAAAGAAGATTCCTTGCTCGACCTGCTCACAAAGACGGGACAAAAGGCGGATGAAATGGAAGTGTTTCTCTTCGCCAAATCCGATAACGTCAAGCGCAACACCGAAAATCTTGACAAAGAGGAGCTCAAAGCTCCGATCGGCCAAGTTACCATGCCCGAAGAGTTGCAAGACATCGTCGGCGACCTGCTTGAACAGGAAGAGGAGCAGGAAAAAAATGGTGACGACTCCGTCACCAACCAAGGCGACGCGAACCCGGATTCGGGCTGGGGCATTTCCGAAGGCGAATGGGTAGACTACAACGCGTCAGGCAAATCCGGCAACGACCGGCCCGACCACAAGGATCAGGATGGCCGTTCTCAGGTCGGGCGGCAAGGCATGTCCGACGGTGAAGTCATGGCCCGTTCAGGCAAGGTCAACGAGGGCGACAAGAATCTCGACAAACGCCGCACCCAAGACTCCAATCAGTCGGGCGACGTCGAGGAGGAAGGCCATTCCGATGCCGTCGCCACCGGCGGCGGAAAAAACTCGGGCTACTCGCAGAACAAGGGCATGGAAGGCGGCGAAGGGGCCACACGGCGCGACACGAAAGTCGGCGCCGACTCGGCGGAAAGCACCCGTGCCCAACTCACCCGCAATGCAGAAGCCGTCTATGCGCAAGCCCAGCTGAACAACCTGCGCACGTATGATCTTAAGAAATATATCGCCTTCAGCAAACAGCTGGATATCCTCAAAAGCCAGAAAGCGTCACTCGCTATGATCGCTG
>CAZTDL010000135.1:0-9119 GCA_964612775.1 uncultured Lentisphaeraceae bacterium | reverse complement strand
TCGACTTCTCGCGCGCCTGTTACCCGTTTCGTCGTTTGGTCCCGTGCGCGATCTGACCTTTGCGCGTATGCTTGGCACGGCTCGGCTACTGCCCCAGCCGGAATCTGCGCCGGATGAAGAAGGGCGGCACACGATCCGAACACTGTGGGATCTCTGGTGGCACCACTCCGGCGAAACGCTTCCCGAGTCTGTCGTCTGGCGCTTTCATAACCTCCGCCCGCAAAACTCGCCCGTGCGCAGGTTAGCCGCAGCGGCCTGTTTGTTCAGCGGACGTTCTACGGTGAGACAGGATCTTGACCGTCTCGCAGGCGAAAGCGGACTGCGCTGGCACGCTCTGTCAACGGACTGTTTCGAGTCCCGATGCCGCTGGCCTTTCTGGAACAAGAGGCTCGCCTTCTCCTCCGAGCCCGACACGGAACGGGAAATCGCCTTACTCGGAAAATCGCGTACCGCCGCGATCATAACCAATGTGGTGCTCCCCTTCGCCGCGGCAGAAGACGCGCTTCCCGACGGCGTGTTGAACCACCTGCCTCCGGAGGATCTCTCCGCGCCGATGAGGCTGACCGCCCGGCATCTGTTCGGCCGCGACCACAACCCCTCGCTCTATGCCGACAGCGGTCTCTTGCAGCAAGGCCTGCTTCAGATTCATCTCGACTTCTGTCTCAACGCCAAGCCGGGCTGCGACGATTGCGCGCTGTATGCCGCGCTTGCGGATCACGCTTCTTAGCGCATGCGCCCGCAGACGGACCGACCCTCTGTCAAAAAACAGCCTCAGAGGCAACAACACACCTACCGCACGCCGATCTGAACGGTTTTTTCCGGCACTTGAGCATTATCACAGCGTACCGTCAGATGACCGATTCCCTCTTGTCCAGCCCGCCCCCGCAAGATGACCTGACAAAGTCCGTTATAAGCCTGCTGATGCGGAACTTGAAAACCCGTCAGATCCGTCGCGTCGCCGTTGCAGACACCTGCGATTTCAATCGGTCCGGATACCGTGAAATGCAGCATGGGGGCGGCACGCGGCACAAACACCCCGTGAGCGTCGAGCACACGGATCGTCACATAGCTGAGATCCTCGCCGTTTCCGGCGATCACCCCCCGGTCCGCAAGGACTTCCAACTGAGACGGGGCACCCGCCGTCCGCCGTCTATCCTCGGCCCATTTTTGCCCTTTGCGGTAAGCGGTCACACGCAGCTCACCAGGCTCATACACCACATCGTTCCATTGCAATCTGTAGTCATCCGGCCCCTTTGTCTTACGTCCCAGAGACCGCCCGTTCAAAAAAAGTTCCGCCTCATCTCCGCTTGTATAGACGTGAACCGGAATCGTTTGACCCGAAAATTCCGGCCACGTCCAATGCGGCAGGATATGCGCCATCGGCCACTCGGGACGCCATTGCGCCTGATAGTCGTAAAAACGATCTTTCGGGAATCCGCACAGATCGACAATGCCGTAGTAGGAACTGCGTGCGGGCGACTGTCCCGGATACCGGGTCATGAACGCCGCCCAGCGAGTCTGGTCAGAGACGCTCTGCCACCGCATACCAGACGGTAAACGTTCGTATGGTGACGGTTCACCGAGGTAATCAAAGCCCGTCCAAACAAACTCGCCGTAGACCTGCGGATTACGAGCCTGCCACATGAACTCAACATCCGGCGCGTAGTTGTTGGGGCGCTGCGAGAAGACATCATAGCCACTCACCTGAAAATTATAATAACCCTCCTGAAAAGGCCTTGGCGGATTCGCAAAACGCTCCGGGACGAGAAAGAAATACTCGCCGCGCGAACTGACCATGGATGACGTTTCGCTGCCGAGAATTCCCCTTCCCGGACTGTTTTTCGAAAACGCGCCGTACAATTCAGGCAAATAGTTCGCGCCAAACACATCGGACACGGTCTGCAAACCGTTCGTCATCGTCGCCGCCCGCCAATTGCCCAACACCGTGAGGCGCGTCGGGTCCTCGCGATGCGCGATTTCCGTGAGACGTTTGCCGATGCGCACCCCGTTCACGGGATCAGTCTGCTCATTGACTTCATTGCCGATCGACCACAAAATGACCGAGGGATGATTGCGATCGCGGCGAATGAGGTCCGAAAGATCGCGTTCATGCCACTCCTTGAAAAAACGCGCATAATCATCGCGCGTCTTGGGTTTTTCCCACATGTCAAAAGCCTCGTCCATTACGAGGAAACCCATACGGTCAGCGAGTTCGAGCAACTCCGGTGCCGGCGGATTGTGGGACGTGCGAATCGCGTCGCAGCCCATCGAGCGTAAGATTTCCAGTTGCCTCTCAAGCGCTCGGCGATGCACGGCCGAGCCCAACGCTCCGAGATCGTGATGCATACACACGCCTTTGATCTGCCGATGCTTGCCGTTTAGAAAAAAGCCCTTTTCCGGATCGAAAGACACGGTGCGAACCCCGAATGTCTGGGGATAAAGGTCGAGCGTTTTTCCGGCCGCGCTGACCTTGACATCGAGCCGATACAAATTCGGCGCATCGGTATCCCACACGCGTACGTGCGCAAGGTCCGCCGCGAGCGTCACCTTCCCCGTCCCTGAAACAGTCAGTGAAACCGGAGCCGCCGCCGCGACAGGACTTTTTTCTGCAACGCCATCGGCCCCGAGCTCGTAAACGACGGCTGAGACCACGACCGGGACCGGTTCCGGCGCGCTATTCTCAAGCGTCACATCGGCTATGACGCGAGCGTCCTCGCCTTTCGTTTCCGAGCGGACGCACACGCCCCATTGGCCGACATGCACAGGTGCGGTCTTCACCAGCCATACGTTGCGATAAAGGCCTCCCCCCGGATACCACCGCGCGCTCAGCCGTTTGTTTTCCAGCCGGACCGCCAGCGTATTCGGCTTCCCGTCCCGACGCACATGTTGCGTCATATCCACGCGAAACGAGGCATAACCGTAAGGCCGCCCGCCCACCCGCACGCCGTTCAGCCAAACCGTCGAGTCAGACATCGCACCGTCGATATCGAGGAACACGCACCTGCCTTTATCCGTCTCCGGCAACGTGAAGCGTTTACGGTACCAACCGATACCAAAATACGGCAACCGTCCCTGCGTTCCGCTCACGGACATAAGGAAAGGAGATTCGACGCCCCAATCATGAGGGACCCGCACATTGCGCCACGAGGAATCATCAAAGGTCTCGGTTTGCGCAGACGGCTCTTCGATTATCCTTCCGTCAGGCTGCTCTCCGAACTTTGCGAACACCCAGCCGTCGTTAAATGAAACGGTTTCGCGCTGCGCCTGTGTCGAAGAAACGCAAAAACCTGCCGCAGCAACAAGGAGAAAAAAGCTCTTAGTCTTCATGCGGTCAACATATCAAACGCATCGAACGCGAAACAGGCAAAATCGTCTGACGCCGTAAAAACGCCCCTGCGGAACGGCCAGTCCTTACTCCACACGCCACTCGCTGATGCCCCCCGACCAGCCGGGCCGCAAATCGGCCTCGATGCGAAGCGCCGTGGTGATGACGGGCTTGAACGTCGCGTCGTTGAACCGGTCAGGCGCGACACCATAGCCCGAGGGCCGCTCCACGGGCCGCCACGACGCGCCGTCTCTGTAGAGCAAGCGCCACGCCTGCGGCAGATCGCATCCTCCGCCGGAAGGACGATCCGCGAACCAAAAGACGCCCACCGAGGAAACCTTCGCGGCCGCAGGAAAATCCATTTGCACCCATTCGGCGCTGCCCTTCCGGTCATACCATGAGAAGCGCGGCAGCGTACAGCAGGAACGTTCGGGCACCCCGCCGTCCGTCATGGCGTCCACGCTGTCGCTGCCGCAGCAGTGCGAAGCGGTCTTACGGCTGCGGCCGGCGAGCGTTTCGGGACACACGCGCTTGGCATCGCGATAAGGGAAGGCCCGGTCTTTCGAGCGGCTCACGAAGCCCGGCATGTCCGCCTCCGGCGTTTCATAGGCCTTTTTGCCGCCCTCCGCGATGGCTTTCAGCAGAGCCTGATAGTCGGGATCGGACGTGTCTTTAAACACGAAATCCTTCGCAGGCAAACCGCGTCCGCCCGCGCTTTTCGCCAGATGCGCCGTCAGCGCGGGACTCCATTCCGGACGGGTCAGATCGATCCAGTACCACTGTTGCTGGTCCGCAAGCCCGATCTCGCCTTTCGCCTCGCCGTGGCAGGAGGCGCAGCGGCGGTTGAAGACCGGCGCGAAACCCCGCGTGAACCAAGGCAGAAGCGCACGGGTGTCTTTGTCGGCCCACTTGTCTTGGTTGGATTTGGCTTCGAGATGCGCATAGTCCGAGGTCGGATAATAGGGAATCATGGCGTCGATCCATTCGTACACGATGCGGCAGTCGTCCGGCGGAACGTTTGTCTTACAGTGCTCGGACTTGAAATAATCGGGCAAACGGCTGACCATCGAACCGCTGCCGAGCGGTCCGAAAGGGAACATGATCCCATATAATAGGTGGAGGCTCTGCACCATGGGCCGATCCGTGCCGCGCCCGGTGTATTGACTGCGCGAAACCGCTTCGGAGCGGGTGCGGATCACGAGATTGTCATAGGACATGTTAAAGAAACGCGTGTAGTCGCCGGTCAGCAGTATGCCCTTGGGCGGATTCGCGCCTTGGTGGCAGCGGACACAATGGCGATCGAACACGGGCTGCACCACGCGGTTGTAGTCGAGCACGCCCGCATGACCCCACGCGGGCAGCGTGAGCGGCGTCGGCGGGCGGAAGGCCGCCAAAGGCGATGCGACAGGAGGAGGCGTGGCGGTCTGTCGATTCTCGTGGCACCCCGCGCAGCTCTGGGTCTCGCCGGGCATGAGCTGCAGGGCCGACGTCATGCGTTGCAGCTCGCGGCCTTCCGCGTCGCACACCTGAAGGTAAATCTCCTTCATGGCGGGCACCTCGAAATACGCCGAGCCGTCGGCCTCGACAGGCGCGTAACCCCACACGCGTTTGGCGTAGTAGGTCGACGCGCTCAGCAGCGGCCCCTGATCCATCACCGTGTTCCACGTGCGGTTCACCGTCTTGGGCAGTTGCTCCATGATGCGGACGGCTTTGATCCGGCCGCGGGCAACCGTCGGAGCCAAGCCCCGATGCACATCGGTGACCATCAGCCGGCCGAGAGACACGTCCGCCGCTTCGGGCTGCCCCGGCGGAGCGGCCGGCACGTGAAAGACGGCCGCGTTCTTCGGAAGCGCTTCGGTCACTCGGAGCGGCAGCGGACGCGGCACCAGCGGCTGCGGGGAGAAGCAACTCGTCGCGGGATCATCGTACACCAGCGCCTTGTTGTCCATGTCGTCGAGCAGATAGAGGCGGAAGCGGTTCAATCCGCCGCCCCCGTAAGAAACCAGATAGCGGTTCTCATAGACCGGATAAGGATCGCAATAGGACCAGAAGTTATCTTTGTCGACGATGGCGGGAAACTCCTTCGTGATCCAGCGAAACCCGGTGTCGCGCGGCGCCTCCGGCCCATTGCGGTTCGAGACCAGTCCGATCGCGCCATGAGGCGTGTGGTGGTGCGAAGTGAAGGTGCAGACCGCCGCATAACGCCCCGGGATTTCCCGCGCCTGCCAGAACGTCGAAGGATCGATCACCGTGTTGCCGAACCAGAGCTGAAACTGACGCCCGTCCGGATACTGCGTCCACAGGCTTTGGCGATAAGTCAGGGTCACATCGACATACTCCCAGCGCGTATAGAGCAGCCGTCCGTCCTCGAGCATGCTGAGACCGAAATCGGAGAGCGTGTTCGAACTGAGATCGCGGGCATTCGAACCGTCGCGGTCCATCACGTACACGTGCGTCGAAGGCCCGGATTGACAGACGGTGTGCGACCCCGGCGTGCGGCTCGAAATGAAGGCGAGTCGCCCGTCCGGCAACGGCACGGGCGAGACGTCGTAGTGCGGTCCGTCGGTGATCTGCCGGAACCCCTGGCCGTCCACGCCTATCTCGCAAATGTGCCAGCACTGCTCCCGATTGCGGCGCATGGAAAAGAAAACGGTTTTGGCGTCATAAGAAAGATTGAGGTCGAAAATCAGGGAGTCCGCGTCCGCAAAAATGACGCGTGCGACCTGCTCGGGCCTGCCCGGATTCCAGATGCGGATGCCGCACCCCCACTTGCCGTCGAGCGGTTCACTCTGCCAGATGTGGTTCGGCGCCGCACCGGACTTCAGCGGTGCGCCGGTGAAAAAGACAATGGGCGGCAGCCGTTTCGTCTCCTCGCGGAAGAAGGTGTCCGCCTCCTCAGAGCACTGCCGCAGGCCTGTCATCAGCGCGCTGAAAGCCGGGAGGTCCTTCGCGTCGTAGCGGAACGCATCGGCCGCCGCCAACCGCGCGTCGATGCGTTTGCGGAGCGCAGCCAAGCGTTTGAGATAAGCTTCGGTTTCGGGCTTCGGCGTCCAATACTGACGCTCACGCTCGACCATAGGCGACGGCGGAGGCTCCGCCGTCACGGCCCGCAGCTTAGCGGCAACCGCGTCCATTTCGAGCGACGCCGCATGGAGCGCGTTCAGACGCGCGAGATCGTCCGCACCCTTCGTCGCCGCGGCCAGTTCCGCCGCCCGCATCCGCCAGCCTTCGCCGCCGCGCACCGCATCGGCCGTCAGCCAGGCGCGGCGCGCGATCGCGTCGCCGACGCCATCGGCATCGCTCCAGAAGCCTTTGACCACGACCGCGGCGCTGCCGCCGGGTTCCCGCGGCTGACCCGGATTGGTCACCGTCACGCGGTGACGTCCCGGCGTCAATCCTTTGGCCAGCAGCGTGCGTCCGCCCCGGCTCGTATCGATCATGGAACGTCCCGCGCCGTCAATCGTCACCGCGTCCGGAATCGCGGCGGCGGGTTGTCCGTCGATCCGCACTTCCGCGAGACCCAGCGCATGCCCCTTGTCCGGGCAGATGACGCCCCACTCCCAGCCCAAGCCCCCGGACTGGTGGACAAGTCCAACCGAAGTCCCGATGAAATCCAATTCCGCCGACGCGCCCTTCCCGTCGCTGCGCATGGCATAAGGTCCCGACTCCTTGTCGCCGGCGACCACGGGCCGCCAGACACCGGTAAACCTTATCCATGCATCGTCACGTCCATGAAGACGCTGTTTCATCTCGGAGGAGATTTCCGCGCGTGCAAACAACGGCGTCAACACCGCCGTCAACAAAAAACCATGCCATATGCACGCGAAACAATCGAGCGACTTCATTTGAACGCCTCACTCCTATTTTTTAATCCGCAGCGCCTCCACAATCGCCACGCCGTTGCTCGTGCCGATCCGCGTTGCGCCCGCGTGAATCATGGCCAACGCGTCGTCGAGCGTCCGAACGCCGCCTGCGGCCTTGACGCCCATTTTCGGCCCGACGGTTTCTCGCATCAGCCGGACATCCGCCGCCGTCGCGCCCGCAGGGCCAAAACCGGTCGATGTTTTAACGAAGTCAACGCCGGCTTCGCAGGCCATACGGCAAACGGCCCGTTTTTCATCATCGGTCAGATAGCACGTCTCAAGAATGACTTTCGAAATCACGCCGTGGGCGCGGCACACGTCGGCCATGTCGACCATCTCGGCCATAACCCGGGCGCGATCACCCGATTGGAGCGCACGGATGTTGATCACCATATCGATCTCACCGGCCCCTTTGGCAATCGCGTCGCGGATTTCGAACGCCTTGGTCTCCGACGTGGTCTGTCCGAGGGGAAACCCGATCGCCGCACCCGTGCGTACGCCCGATCCTTTCAGCAGCGCGACACACCGTCCAGTCTCGGCGGGGTTGATCGCCACCATCGCAAACCGATAATGAGCCGCCTCCTGGCACAGCTTCTCGATGTCGCCCGCCGTTCCGAACGGCTTCAAAAACGTGTGATCGATCATGGATGCCAACCGCTCCGGAGTCAGCGTATCAACCATGAAAGAAGAATGCCTATCCGTCTCTTTTATATCGCTTGCAACCGTCATTTCTTTTTTCCTCTTTAAAACTTCAACAGGCACTTGACAACCTCGCCCGTGCGTACCGCAGCAAAGGCTTCGGCGACTTGTTCGACGGGAAAGGTGTGGGTGACAAACTGGGAGGCCTTGAGTTTCCCTTCCCGGATCCACTGGCACAGAGGCGCCTGCGCCTCGCGTTCGCGCCACCGGGTCGGCCACTGGTGAATGATCAGATTGAAATTGTAAGGGCCGAGCGACTTTTGAACCGTGAGCGTCGGCGCGGCGATCACGCCGTAGACGCCGATTGTGCCTCCCTGCCGAACCAGAGGCAACGCGCTGTTGACGATCTTTTCGTTTCCCACGGCATCGACCACCGCATCCAGCGATCCGGCAAGATTGGGCGTCGCCGCTTCCAGATCGGCCGGAGAGAACACCGCGTCCGCCCCCATCGCCGTCGCGCGCTCGCGTTTATGCTGAATCGGATCGACCAGTCCCACCCAGCGCATGCCCAGCAGCTTGCAAAACTTAACGAAGCTTAAACCCACCGGTCCCGCCCCGAAGATCAGCACCTTATCTTTCGGCTTCAGACCGAAGTCGCCGATGCCACCGTACACCTCGCGCCATGTGCAGAGCAACGCCGCCTCTTCAGCCGGTATGTCGGCATCCACGCGGCGCTGGATTTCGAAGCACTCGAACCAGCCGTGCGCGGCGTCCGCCACGCCGTCCGCCACCATCGCGTCGTGGTCGTTGACCAGCGTGTATTCGCAGAAGCCGCCCCACCCGGAAGCCAGTTCCGGCTCAGCAAAGTTGAAGACCATCGCGCTGATGACGCGGTCGCCGATCGCGAAGGAACGCGCCTTCTGACCGACTTCGCAGACGATTCCCGCGTTCTCATGCCCAAGCACAAGCGGATACGTGTCAATGCCCGGGAAGTGACCGGCGATCACTTTGGCATCCGTCGAGTTGCAGAGCGCGGCGACCTCGGTCTTGACCAGCGCCTGATACGGTCCCGGCGTCAACCGGGCGATGTCGGCGACAACGAGTTCGCCGGGTTTCTTTACGATGACAGCACGCATGTTATTTCTCCTTTGCCAAATCGGCATAAACATCGACCAGTCCGCGATACGCGCGTTCCATCAGAGCGCGGCGGTCGCGATAAAGCGCAACGCGTTCAGTGTCGGGCGATACGGTCTGATCCACAGCGATGAGACGGTTCACCGCATCAAAATCCT
>CAZTDL010000134.1:0-9162 GCA_964612775.1 uncultured Lentisphaeraceae bacterium | reverse complement strand
GTACCCCGACAATGTTCGGGCCAACCACACGAACCTCGCTGCCGACAGAGTCGACCACCATAAAGGGCGGACAGTCTTGGCGGATCTTGGTCGCGCCGCCGACCATGGCATGTGTTCCGACACGGCAAAACTGATGGATTCCGGCCATTCCGCCGAGAATCGCATAATCCTCAATCGTCACCTCGCCGGCCAACGTCGCGACGTTTGACATGATCACGTGATTGCCAACCACGCACCCGTGCGCAATATGGCAATAGGCCATAATAAGGCAATGCCGGCCGACACGCGTCACTTCACCCGGCTTGGTCCCAAGATGCACGGTCGAAAACTCGCGCAGCACGGTTTCGTCGCCGACTTCCACATAGGTGATATCGCCCTCATGATATTTCAAATCCTGCGTCTTGGTGCCGACACACGCGAACGGGAAAATCTCGCACCGCTTGCCGATCGTCGTATGGCCGCTCAAGTAGGCATGCGCCTGAACCACAGTGCCCTCGCCTATTTTGACATCCGGCCCAATAATCGCATACGGGCCAACTTCAACGTCATCGGCCAGTTGCGCTTTCGTATCAACAATTGCTGAAGGATGGATAACAGCCATTTTTAACTCCTTGTTTCACAGTTCCGCTAAAGATTTTTCGGTATCAGATAAGACGCTAAAACCGCGCATACCGCCACCGGTATCCAGACCAAAACATAGGGATGACACGCCGGCATTTTCTCAAGAGACTCAGACAAAATCACGCACAAATAATACGACATCGCCACCGCCAAACTGACAGCCATGCCAATCGTAGACTCTTTGCGATGCGTCCGGATGCCCAACGGCGCGCCAACCAGAACAAAACAGAGAGCGGCAAACGCGTAGACAAGGCGCATGTTGTATTGCGTAAGATGAAGGCACAACAACTTATTTTGCAACGGGGCCGGCAGATTCTTCGCGTTCACCCGCAGGTCGCGGATCGCCCCGCACAACTCATGATATCGGAAATCTTTCTCCTTGCGCGTATAACCTCGCCGTTTCATCGCGTCGGGGATCACATGTTGAAAACGATCCGCCGCCGCCACGCCGGGCCGGTCAACCTCAATCGGATCCACACGCACCTTGTACATGTCAAAAACGATATCCGTCCCGTTGGTCGAGACTAACGCCTTCTCGGCACGTATCTCACGCGTGACGCCGGGATGGCTATAGTCGAACACCAACAGGTCGTGCAACCAATTCCCGTCTTTTCTCTCGAAAAAAATCTTAAGGTTTGGGAAATCGTCGATCATGCGCCCCGGCTCAAGCAGATCGAGACCCACATCCACGCTGATCATCGACCGAAGATTGCGGCGGACTTCATGGCTTCGCGTCACGACTTCGTTATTGACATAAATACCCAAAACCGTACAAAGGACTCCCACGAGAAGCGGCCATTTCATGATGTGCAACAGATTTACGCCGCAGGCGCGCATCGCCGCGATCTCGCTGTCCGCAGAAAGCCGACTAAACACGAGCAACGCACTCATCAGCAACGCGATCGGCACCGTAAGCGTCAGCGTCTCAGGCAACCCAACCAGCAGAAACAGTCCAATCGCCCGCAACGGCAAACCTTCAATCAGCAATCGTGTAATCCGAACAAGAAGGCCGATCGTCAAGACGAACGACAAGACCAACCAAGCCAAGGAAAACGAGGCCAGGAAGGATTGCAACACATATCGCTCGATGATCTTCATGCGCTTCTCCACAACAAAAGACCGCAAAAGAAACCCAGGTTTCCTTGCGGCCTTATTGTCAACGTTCCGTCAACACCCGAAGTCTGCGCTTACGGATTGACGCACTTACTCTTGTCCGCGTTTGTTCCGGCGCCACGGATATAAATCTCCACGCGGCGGTTCTCGGGATTGCCATTCACCAAGTCAGGCTGGACTTTCGGACGGCTGAAACCGTACCCGCAAGCCGACATGCGGTTAGCCTGAACACCCTTGCCCGTCATGTAGGACTGAACGGCCTGAGCGCGACGTTCGGACAGATCCTGATTATATTTCTCGCTTGACCGTGTACGACGGTCAGCATGGCCCTCGATCACCGCCGTCGCCTGCGGATTACGCTGCAACACGCGCGCCACCTGATCGATCTCCGCGAAATATTGGGGCTTGATCACCGTGGTGTCATAATCGAACTGGATGTAGACCTCGAACAACATCAGATCATCGGAAGGATCCAGAGGATTTGTGTGGTCCTCGATCACCTCATGCCCATCCGCCACCCCGCCTTTGTCGGTGTCACGGTCAAGCGGATTCGTCTTATAGGTGAGCACTTCCTCGCCGTCCTTCAAACCATCGAAGTCGGTATCGGGATTCAGGGGGTTGGTCTTGTAGACATTCACCTCGTCGCCATCCGTCAGGCCATCGCCATCCGTATCCTTCTTAAAAGGATCCGTACCGAGCTTCGCCTCTTGGTCATCCGTCAGGCCATCGCCATCGGAATCCTTGGGAAGCCCCGCCAACGCGGCTGCGCCAGCCTCAGTGGTACTGGACGCTGTCGTTCCGCCGAAGCGATAAGCGACGCCCAAGTCGGCCGTATAAATGAACGGGCAATCGTCCTCAAGCGACATGAACGCGCGGCCATCCGCACGCAACGACCACCGATCCGTCAGGTGATACATCACACCGGCACCGACACGCGGTCCGCCAACGCTGAACTCATCGCCGTTATTGAGCGAACGCTCGCTCGCACGGACATAACCAGCGCCTACCGTTAAGAAAGGATCCAGACGGTTATACCGATTGAAGTGGTACAGGGCATCCAAAAAACCGCCCGTGATGTACTCATTATCGATACCCGCCGCATCGGAATCACTGCTGCCGGCAATATTCGGAGCCCAAGAAATGCCGCCTTCAACCGACCAGTGATCGGAAATATCATACCCCAAACGGAGCAACAGGTTCAGGCCATCGTCCGTTGGCGCATTACCTTCAAAAAACATCATGCCCACGCCCGGGCTTACATACCAACGAGGCGCATCCGCCAACTCGTCAGCTTTTACTGCGGTTAAAGCCGCAAAACCAACCAACAAGCTTGCCATAAATACTGATTTGTTCATGTTTGTTCTCCTTATAGAACTCAGAATGCGATGAGTTTACTACAGACACCCGACGCCCGCAACTTGAAAATTCATACATTACGATTTATTAAAAAAACATGGTCCGCCACGTCCCCCGACGTGGCGGACCCGAATACTCTTCGGCACAAAACCCGCACTCGCCTGCGTCATCTTGTACGCACCCTGAATGTCCGATCCTGGCGGTCTTAATCGCAAAACCCGATATTTGAGCCTGCGACGATGCCTTTTCAGCCTAAACGCTTTAAAAGACTGTTTCTTTTATCGCAAAAGGCATGCCAAGGCGCCTTATATGGTCCAGACCGTTTCAGCGGGGGTTTTGACAGACGGAAATTGACACACGCGCCGAGCCTCGGCCCATAAGGCTACATAACCCTCACAGACCGTCAAACGCATCGCTCCTTCTCCCCGATTCCGAATGACATCCGCGACCAGCAACGCCTTTTCAAAGCCATCCCCGCGCCGGAAGTTCCACACCTCATCCGGCTGAGCCAGGCGTTCGGGGCCGTCGTAGATCGACTCATCCGGCCACGCCGCAACCAACGACACCAGTGCCGCTTCCGACAGTTCTGCCGAACCAGACACGCACACCGGATTCCGTTCCAACGCCGCTTTCGCAAACGGCGCATATGGCGTACGAATCAAGTCGCGGAACGCATAAAAGGCCAAATCTGCGGTCAGATTCTTTTCTCGCAAAGACTCGATTTTTGCAATGATTTCCTCGCGGGGCATGTCTACCGTCAAATTCACCGGAGCCGGAGAGGGTTCAAAAGTCACGCCCGACGTCGTCGGCAACTGCGGTCGGGTGTGGCAGAAGGCCACGAGTTGTTCAACCATCTCCGCCGCGCTCATGCAGGTATCACCGATTCTCGTCCTGAGCGCGAAAAGATCCGCAGGATCGTCGAGGTTGATCGCGCGCGTGCCCACAAACTCCTCAATATCGTTCAGCACGACCTTGCAGGAACAACACGAAGCCGCAAAAGTCTCCATCGGAATCATGGCCAGCAACTTATCACGCGTGCTATCGGTCACCTTATACGCACTCTCCTGTTCAAAGCTGAAGGCCTGTTCCAGCGTAAGATACCGATTCACCCCGTGTACCGGCCAGCGTAACACAAAGCATTGACGGCACTTCGGATTCTGCCTCAAAAAATTCCCGAGGATCTCGGGCGTCAACCGCGTCGTGAGATACGCCCTCAATTTTCCCGCGAACTGCTCATAAGCGCCGGGGTCGATGGTCGCCCGCCCATACAGCGTGTGAATATAGCCGGTCGGATGCGAAACGATCGTCACCCGTTCATGCTCCAGCGCCCGGCGGGCCTGCCCAGAGATCTGCGTGCCATTGAACCACATCGCCTTCGTCACCAGCCGACGGTTGTTGATCAGCACGCCGTCATCCGCGTCGACGAAATTCTGCGAATGCAAAGGCGTCGCCATTAAAAACACCTTTTCGAGAGGGAACCCGGCCACCACAAAGAGCGCCGCCGCATAAAGCGCCGCGAGGGACACGCATTCGCCGGCACCGGACGAGAACCCCTCCCGATACCGAAACGCATCCATCGCTTCCACCGTTTCGGTCTTCCAATACGGGATCACGTCAGACGCATATTTGTCCAAACCGAAATGCGTCCGAATATCAATATCAAAATAATACGTGTCCCCCTCATAGCCGAACAGAGCGTTGGATTGCGCGATCACATCGGGGGACATAAACCCGGAAAAACGCCCCAGCTCGCGTTTCTGGTCTGTCAGTCCCCATGTCTCCAAATCGAGATTAAAGACGTAATGGTCCATAATGTATTGCTTCAGCCGCTGCAAACGCCGATACGGTTTCATCTTCCTGATGCCCTTAAACCAAGGCTCCTCCCGCCACTGCCAAAGACGCGGGGACATGATATTCGCCAACACCAGGCTATACATCAATTCCGGAAAGATGAAAATCTCCATGTCGGACAACGTTACGGCCGACGAACACCGCTCTATTTCCTGCTCTGTCATAACTGTTCCTTCACCAGACGTTCGAGGCGTTTTCCACGCTTGTCGTCATAGATACCGTACCCCACCACGCTGAGCAAGACCGCCAACCCCGGCACACCCAAAATCCAATCGCCGCATCTCGTGTAAGGGGCCGACAGCGGCACGTGCGGCACGGCAACCGGCGCGACTTTGATCCCTGAGAAATCAGCCACCTGCCCGTCAAACTCCAAACGTTCGACTCGCCCCACGGCATCCACCACGCACGACACGCCCGAGTTTGCGGCACGCACCAACGGCACGCCGTTCTCCACCGCGCGAAACACCGACTGATTCAAGTGTTGCATCGGTTCGATCGACCCGTTGAACCACGCGTCATTCGTCATCAGCACCAGCATTCCGGCCCCGGCCTGAACCGCCGCACGACTGAGAGACGGCACCGTATCCTCGAAACAGATCAACGGCCCCAGGCTCAGCGTCTCCCCCGTTCCCCGCGTCACGTGAAGGATGCCCGGAGCGCACCCCGGCGTACAACTCACCCCCGTCGGAGCCATGCGCTGCAGAAGGGGTATTTTCTTATCCAGCGGAATATATTCGCCGAACGGTACCAGATGCCGTTTACGGTACCGCCCCATCGGCTCGCCCGTCGCCGAGAAAAGCCAAGCCGCATTGTAGAAGAACCGGCCTTCCGGCGCCGCCGGCGTCACGGCCGTGACTTCCGTCTCCAATGTCCCTGTCAGCAGCGGCGCATTCGCCGCCGCCGCACCCGCGCGAATCAGCGCCAGCGTCGAGGGCTCTTCAGGCACTGAACCCAACACGGCGGTTTCAGGCCACACCACGAGATCAGGCTTGCTTGCCCCCGCCAACCGCGTCTGACTGACCAGAAGGTCCAGCTGCGAACGCATCGTGTCATCATTGATCGTAAAGATGCAGGGCGAGTTGGGTTGCACCAGCGCCACGCGCCACGATGCCGTCTGAGGTTCCATCCGACGCCACGCCTTCATCCGCATCAGCCCCCAATACCAGCAGGCGATCACCACCGCCAACGGAAGCAGGCTCTCAATCGAACGAAACAGTCTCACCCCCAAAACGGATCCGCCTTTGACAAACTGATTTTTTCGCGACCACCTCGCCACGAACGGCTCCGCCGAACGTTCCATCACGCTCGCCACGGTGCCGTTCGCCAACACGACTAAAGCGGACACGCCATAGACGCCGGCCACCGAGGCCACTTGGATAATCGCCAAATTCGCCACCTGACTGACACCAAGAAAATTCCATGCGAACCCGGAAAACAGCCAGCCCCGCGCCAGTTCCGTACCGACCCACAGCAGAGGATCAAAAATCAGGGCCACCGTCACGCGCCGTCCGCTCGTCTCGTGCCCTGCCCAGCGCCACAGTCGGCACGACGCATAGGCAAACACCGCCATGAACGCCGCACACCACGCCGCCAACGCCACCTGGCCCAACACCACAAGCATCCAGGGACCGCCGTTCTTGATGATCGCCGGAAACCAGCTCAACGTCATCACCCAAAAGACCAGTCCTGTCAGCCACGCCCAGCCTGCGGAAGCTTTCGGCGTACTGTAGCGGATCACGAGAAAGAGCGGCGCCAGCGCCATCCACGCGCTATCCGACTGCGATTGCGGCGGAAACGCCGTCCACAACAATAGGCCGCTCAGCGCCGCCGCCGCACCCTTGATCACCCTAATTCCAATTTCGCGTGTCACCGTCGCCCCTTTTCCTGTCGCGTCAAAAAAAGCACACCCGTCAAATCCCCGATTTTCGCACGGCCCTCTCCTGTCGGTCAGGGAAACAGCGCCATCAGCGCATCCGCAAAGAGACAGTGTCCAAACGGATTGGGGTGATTAATGTTGTTCATCAGCAAGGTCGAATACGGGAGCCCCTGCCGCCACAGGCGTCCATAGCGCAATGACGCGTCCGCACATGCGAGGTTGTTCTCAGCGGCAAACTTTCTCAACGCCTTGACATAGGGACGCGGATCGTCATCGATCCCCTTTTCCGACGTCAGTCCCATCCAGTCGGTCCGCACATAGTGCGGCGTCAGAAGCACCCACTCCGCTCCGATCATCTTGAAATCATCGCGGATGCGTCCGTAGCGAGCATACACGCCGGCTTCGTTCAGTCCCGCGTCATTCACGAATTCGGAGACGACCAAGTCCGGTTTCACATTAAGCACCTTCTCCTGATAGTTATGCACACTGCCCGGCGGCTCCGCAAAGTAGCTTCCGGTGTTGCGTCCGCCCCAAGCTTCCGTTACAAGAGCAATTTCGGCCTTTGGGAAACGCTCCCGCAACCGCCGCACGAACTGCTCCTGCCAACGGTTAACCCCCGGTTCGGGAAGATATCCGCCATTCGTCACGCTGTCGCCCCACGCTAAAATCAAAACCTTACCGCCGTTCTTGAGCTTCGCCAGCGTTTTCGGCGCACATTTTTCAACCGCCGATTGCGCGCCCTTGGCCGGTTCCGGATAACCATCCTCCAACACCGGAAAAAGATGGGCATCGTCCAGTCTCATCAGCCGCGGCGTCACCCAAACGTTCGCCAGTCGGCGCTCGCCCGCCGCCAACGCCACCTGTATCGGATTCGCCACGTGCGGCACGCCTTTGCGCAGAATGATCTTTTTGTCTGCCGTGAGAACCACCGCATCCAAGCGCATCGGACCATAGGCATAGCTCACAAACACCGGGGTCTGAACGCCCACCGTTCCGCCCGACAAACGTCCCACGCACCCCCACGTCAATTCGGCCTCATAATCCTTGCCTCGCACCAACGGCATTCCGTCCGGCGAGAGACGAACCGCCAGCGACTCGGGGTCTAACGCATAACGCACCGAACATTCCCGGGCCCTCATCCCCGCCAATTTCGCGCCCCGCGCATACTGCGCGGCACTGGGATTATAGATCGGCAGGCAAGCGAGTCTCTCATCGGAAACCTTGATCGACACGGGCTCTTCCACCTTCAGCAAGGCCGTAACGCCATCCGTTTCGGCCTTGAGCAGCCAGTTATCCGCAACCGTCAAGACAACAGGTGCGGCCGAAGCGAAAACCGATGAAACCGTCATCAGAAACCCGCATGCAAACGCTCTCATAAAATCTCCTCATCCATTGAAAACAGACACGCCCCCCCCGACCGTTCCGGACCGGCGAAGGGCTTGCCTCTACGTACTAAAGCCCCGTTCTCGCGACTCAACAATCACCGTTAAGGCCTCGCGCTTCCGCTCATCTCGCACTCGCAAGCAGCTCGCGGGCATGGCTTTCGATCACGCTCGTCAACCCCTTGCCGCCCAACATCCGGGCGATCTCATCAACACGCTGAGACTCATTCAGAAGTTCGATACGCATCTTCGTGCGCCCTTTGGCCACCTCTTTCGAAACCACAAAATGCTGTTGGCCGTATACGGCAGACTGCGGAAGATGTGTGATGGAAATGACTTGGTGCGTCTCCGCCACGCGACGCAATTTCTGCCCGACCGCGCGTCCGACCTCACCGCCGATATTCGCGTCAATCTCATCAAACACCAACACCGGGATGCTGTCGTGCGAAGCCAGCACAGCCTTAACCACCAGCATCACGCGCGCGATTTCGCCACTGGAGGCGATCGCTTTGAGCGCACGCATCGGCTCACCCGGATTCGGCGCAAAGCCGTACGACACGCCGTCGGCGCCATGCGGCCCCGGCGGGCACGCTTCGATGGCGATATCGAAACCGGCTTTGAGAAAACCGAGACCGTGCAGCTCGGCCGTAATGGCGCGCGCGAGCTTGCCTGCCGCTTGCACGCGGCTCTTGGTGAGCGCGGCGGCTTTCTCGGCCAGCTTCTCGGTCACGGTCCCTATATCGTCCCGGATCTTCTCCACCTGTTCGGTCCGCGTGGCAAGATCATTGAGGCGCGCCTCGTTCCTTTCGAGCGTCGCGAGAATCTCCGTCACCGTATGGCCGTATTTGCGTTTGAGCCGCTGCACCAGCGACATGCGCTCTTCGAGTTGTTCCAGACGGGCCGGATCCGCCTCGATGCGACTAAGCGTGTCGTTGACGGCGCGCCCGCAATCCTGCAGTTGCA